>WTCH01000248.1 GCA_013138675.1 Woeseiaceae bacterium
CGCGCGAGCAGGAGAAGCTTGAGCGCAGCCTCGGCGGTATCAAAGAAATGACGGGTCTGCCTGACGTGCTGTTCGTGGTCGACGTCGATCATGAAGATATTGCTGTCCGCGAAGCTCGCAAACTGGGTATTCCGGTTGTTGCCGTTGTCGATACGAACTGTTCGCCCGACAACATTGACTACGTGATTCCCGGAAATGATGACGCTATGCGCGCGATCGAGCTCTACGCAGCGATGGTCGCTGACGCAGTTCTTGACGGCAAGGCATCGCTGCCTGAGGTTGCATTGGGTGAAGACGAATTTGTCGAACTGGATGCAGAAGGCAACGTCAAGAAATCGTCTGGCCGCAAGAAGAAATCAGGCAAGAAAGCGACCGTAAGAAAGAAGGTTTCTGCCAAGAAAGTCGGGAAACTTGCCAAGAAGGCTGAGAAACCTGCCAAGGACGAGGCCAGCGACGCAGAGCCAGCGCCCGAAGCAGCTGCTGCGGAGGCCGAAGCAGCTACTGCGAAGGCCGAGGCACCTGCGGTAGAGGCGGCAGCAGAGGAACCGGCAGCCAAGGAGCCAGCAGTAGCCGAAGAACCGGCAGTAGCCGAGGAACCGGCAGTTGCAGAGCCAGCCGCTGAAGAAGCGCCTGCAGTCGAGGCAGCGGACGCCAAGAAAGCGGACGCCGAGAAAGCGGACGCCGAGCCGGCCGAAAAAAAGGTCGCCAAGAAGGCCGCTAAGAAAGTAGCAAAGAAAGCCGCAAAGAAAACCGCAAAGAAAACCGCTAAAAAAGTAGCGAAGAAGGTCGCAAAGAAAACGGCTAAAAAAGCTGCCGACAAAGACTAAAGAGGTAGAAGAGATGTCGATTACAGCATCGATGGTTAAGGAACTGCGCGAACGCACCGGCGCCGGCATGATGGAGTGCAAAAAGGCACTCGTTGAAACCGACGGTGACCTGGATGCGGCAGCGGAATTCCTGCGCAAGTCCGGTCAGGCGAAGGCTGACAAGAAAGCAAGCCGTGTTGCCGCCGACGGTCGCGTCGTCGTCGCTCAGGATGGCAGCAAAGTCGTCATCGTTGAAGTGAATTCGGAAACTGACTTCGTCGCCAAAGACGAGAATTTCGCGTCATTTGCCGAGGCGGTTGCCGCTGCGGCGCTGGCGTCGGGCGCGACTGATGTCGATGCCCTGGCGGGCGAGAAACTCGCGGACGGACGCAGCGTCGAAGAAGCGCGCACCGAGTTGATCGCCAAAGTTGGCGAAAAAATCAGCGTGCGGCGTTTCGAATCAGTCTCCTCAGGCGGTGTCATCGCAGCGTATACGCACGGCGCGCGCATCGCATCAGTAATCGCACTGGAAGGCGGTGACGAAGGCCTGGCTCGCGATATCGCAATGCATGTCGCAGCCATGAATCCGCAATACGTTGCCGAGTCTGACGTTCCGGCCGAAATACTCGAGCGAGAGCATCGGATCGAGTCGGAAAAAGCGCAGGGCTCCGGTAAGCCGCCGGAGATCATTGAGAAAATGGTCACAGGTCGTATCAACAAGTTTCTCAAGGAAATCACTTTGCTTGGGCAGCCGTTCGTCAAAGACGACAGCATTACCGTCGGCAAATTGCTGGACGGCGCCAGTGCAAAAATTACTTCCTGTGTTCGTATGGAAGTAGGTGAGGGTATCGAGAAGAAAGTCGATAACTTCGTCGAAGAGGTGATGGCGCAGGTCAAAGGCGCCAGTTGAGGTTCCTCTCTTAACTCTTTGATTTAATAGAGACTACCCATTGCGAATACGCTAGAATCAAGCGCCGCCCTGACATCAGGACAAATAAGGTCAAACCATGAGTGACTCTCCTGTTCAATACCGTCGCGTTTTGCTGAAACTGAGTGGCGAGGCGCTAATGGGGAAATTGGATTACGGCATCGAGCCCACCGTCATTCAGCGTCTGGCTGCGGAAATCGCTACGGCGCGTGAAAAAGGCGTCGAAATTGCCATTGTCATAGGTGGCGGCAACATCTTTCGCGGCGCAGGGCTCGCCAGGGCCGGCATGGACCGCGTCACTGGCGACTATATGGGCATGCTGGCTACCGTCATGAACGCGCTTGCGATTCAGGACGCGCTGGAGTCCCACGGTGTGTTCGCCCGTGTCATGTCCGCTTTGCAAATTCACGAGGTTTGCGAGGACTATATTCGCAGGCGCGCCGTGCGCCACCTTGAGAAAGGCCGTGTCGTCATCCTGGCGGCCGGTACCGGCAATCCTTTCTTTACGACCGATACCGCGGCAAGTCTGCGGGCGATCGAGATCGGTGCCGATGTACTTCTCAAGGCGACGAAGGTTGACGGCGTCTACGATGCGGATCCAGTAGGCAACCCCGATGCGATACGCTATGACACCGTTTCCTTTGACACCGTGTTGACTGACAAACTGATGGTAATGGACGCAACAGCAATCGTGATGTGCCGTGACAACGAATTGCCGCTGCGTGTGTTTGATCTGACCCGGGAAAACGCACTGGTACAGGCTATGTCGGGTGACGACATCGGCACGCTGGTGACAGCCTGATCACACTCAAGAAGAGGGTATAGACGTGCTGGACGAGATCAAAAAAGATGCAGGCGAGAGGATGGCCAAGAGTGTAGCGTCGCTGAAGCAGGATCTGACCAAGATCCGTACGGGCCGTGCTCACACCAGCTTGCTGGATCACATTACGGTTGATTATTACGGTTCGCAGGTGCCGTTGAACCAGGTATCAAACGTTAATGTCGAGGACTCACGTACGCTGACGATAACGCCGTGGGAAAAGGAGATGGTCCAGGTCATTGAGAAGGCCATCATGAACTCGGACCTCGGTCTGAATCCGCAATCGGCGGGCACTGTCATTCGCGTGCCGTTGCCGGCGCTGACTGAAGAGCGTCGCAAGGACCTGATCCGAGTCGTCCGCAACGAGGCCGAAGGCGGGCGTATCGCCGTAAGGAATATTCGACGCGACGCGATTCATGACGTGAAAGAGCTGCTTAAGGAAAAAATGATTGGCGAAGATGATGAACGTCGCGCCGAAGACGAGATCCAGGTCATTACTGACAAGCACATTGCACAAATCGACGATATGCTCGCTGACAAGGAGAGCGAGCTGATGGAAATCTAAACAAGACTCATCGGAGACTCTTGTTTTTCTCAATGGCCGCTAACGACAACATACCGACTCACATCGCCGTCATTATGGACGGGAATGGTCGCTGGGCGAGAAGGCGAGCGTTGCCACGTCATGCCGGACACCGCTCTGGCGTTGGCTCGGTAAAAAAGATTGTCGAACTGGCCGCCGAAAGAGGCGTCAAATACCTGACTCTCTTTGCGTTCAGCAGTGAGAACTGGGCAAGACCGCGTGAAGAAGTCAGTAAACTTATGGGTCTTTTTGTTGAGGCGCTGCAACGAGAAGTCGACGAGCTGCATCGTAATAATGTAAGGCTCGAGTTCATTGGTGCTCGCGAGCAGCTTCAGGCTGGTCTGATCGAGAAGATTGCCGCGGCCGAAGCGCAGACAGCCGGTAACACGGGTCTGCGGCTCATTGTTGCCGTCGCTTATGGCGGCCGTTGGGACATAGTACGAGCAACGCAGTCGCTGGCTGGCAAGGTAGCTGCCGGAGAGTTAGACGTCAGCGACATTGACGATGAGGCGCTTGCTGCGCAGTTACAGCTTGCAAACGTACCGGATCCCGACTTGTTGATTCGGACCGGTGGGGAACAGCGAATCAGTAATTTCCTGATGTGGAATCTGGCTTACGCGGAGCTGTATTTTTGCGACACTCTCTGGCCAGACTTCGGCGACAGGGATTTCGACGAGGCGCTTGCGTTTTACGCTGTGCGGCAACGCAGGTATGGGCACACGGGTGAGCAGGTAGAGGCAGTCAACTGATGAAACAACGCATCATTACGGCGGTAATCGCGCTGCTCGCGCTGATGCTGGTGTTGTTCTACGTGCCCAACGAGGTAGCACTGGTCGTCATCGTCGCCGTCATGCTGGGTGGTGCCTGGGAATGGTCGGCATTTCTCGGTTACCAGGGTAATGCGATGCGCGCGGCGTATGTCCTTATTGTCGGTGCCCTGATCGCTGCGGTTTCGTATCTCGACGTCGATGCAGCGCTTGTATTCGAAGTGTCACTGGTCTGGTGGGTAGCCGCATTGGTCTGGACATTTTTCTTTCCGACACCGATTCCGACTGCAGTGCGCTGGCTCTCGGGAGTGCTGGTGCTCGTACCCCTGTACGTCGCACTGGTCACTCTCTACAACACTGCGCCCGAGCTGCTGTTGTTTGCACTACTCATCGTCTGGGTTGCCGACACCGGTGCTTATTTCGCCGGCAGGTTTCTGGGGCGTGTGAAACTGGCGCC
>WTCH01000312.1 GCA_013138675.1 Woeseiaceae bacterium
CCCAGCACAGCTTTGAAGACATGCACATGCTGCCAGCCGATGACTGGACAATTCATCGGGCCGCGATGGAGTCCTCCGGCTACATGAAGCTCAATAAGCTCATGCGATGGTTCACGGGCAATATCGGCTATCACCATATTCATCACCTGAACGTGCGCATCCCGTTCTATCGACTTCCCGACGCGATGCAGGCAATTCCTGAGCTGCAATCGCCCGTGACCACCACGCTATCGCTTCACGACATTCGTGCGTGCTTCAAATGTAGCCTCTGGGACGAAGGGCTGCAGCGAATGGTCTCGTATCGCGAGGCGTCCAGGGCGGCGCAGGCAGCCTGACACCTTCACTGTGGTCCCTCAGCCGGATTAATGTGAACCAGGTTTTATTGCCATATGAGACCCCTGTCTCAGTTTGGCCTGTTGTGCGTGACCAATAATGACGATTGGTATTTAAAGCTTACGCACCAGTGAGGTCGTGACATGAGAACCAAGAGTCAAACAACCCGAAGCGCGTGGGGCGTGGCGATAGCCGCTGCGGCACTGACGCTTGGCGCCTGCGACACGGCCAACGACGCCATCAACGCAATTGACGACATCGGCAACGACGCGGACGTTTACTACTATGTCTCGCTTGGCACATCGTTGTCGGTCGGCGTGCAACCCGATAGCAATGGCATACTGCTGCCAACGGATGATGGCTATGCGGACGAACTTTATGATCGCATCAAACCCGGATTTGAAGCCGCCGGGGCGCAGCCTCGCGAGCTGCGGTTCGTCAAGCTCGGCTGCCCGGGCGAAACACTGAAAAAATTGGCGGAGGGCGGAAGCTGTCCGTACCTGGCGGGCTCTCAGCTCGAGGCCGCGATCGACTTTCTTGACGACAATACGGATAAAGTCCACCTGGTTACGATCGACATCGGCGGCAATGATTTTCGAGACGCTGATTGTATTGACACAACCGTAGACTTTGACTGTGTGAATACTGTGTCGATGCAAATCGCGACCGACCTCGCCGTTGTTTTGGCCGCTTTGAATAATGCCGCTGATGCCAGCACGACCATAGTTGGCATGAACTACTACAACCCCTATCTTTCGTCATGGCTGGAGGAGGATGCTGCCGGCCAGACGCTTGCCATGGAATCGGCGCAGGCTCTCAGTGTTGTAACCGACGTACTGGGTACGACCTACGATACCGCCGGAATTCCCGTGGCCGATGTGGCTGCTGCATTCCAGTCTGACGACTTCACTACCATCGTGGCGTATCCACTGCCGTCACCGAATGACCAGCTGCCGGTCAATGTGGCAAACATTTGCGACTACACGTACATGTGCGATCCAGATCCGGTCGGACCTGATATCCACGCCAATCGCACAGGCTACAGTCTGATTGCGGACACCATTGCGGCGATACTGCCCTAGTATCCAAGTGTTGTAAGGGTTTTCGAACCCTGTTCGACTTACGCAGCGGCACAGCCGCCAGTGCGGCTGTAACGGCGTGCTAGACTCCCCCATCGATGGCGGTACCTCAAAAACCCGTTAGGGAGAGAATAATAATGCGTGTCATCATCCTTGTTACGTCGTGCCTGGCACTGTGGGCGCCAATCGCCCAATCACAGGTCGTGCCCGAGCTAGTGGGCTCCGACACGATGAGCGAGCCCGGCAAGAACTGGATCATCGGAAAAACCCGAAACGGCGGCTATATCTACGATGCCGATAGCGGCGAGATGCAGGGACTGATTTCACTCAGCTCGCACACCTCGTCCTTCGAAATCGACCGGGCCCGGCGCCAATTCTACGCACCGGAGTCGTACTACTCGCGCGGTGTTCACGGTGACCGCACCGACGTCGTCACTATTTACGATTTCGAAAATCTGTCGCCCATCGCAGAAATCGAAATTCCAAAGAAGATCGCCGTCCTCAGTTTTCGCCGTCACGTCGGCTTGTTGGGTAATGGGCGTCATTTCCTGGTGTTCAACATGACGCCTGCCCAGTCGGTTAGTGTCGTCGACGTTGAGAGCCAGACATTTGTTGGTGAAATCTCAACGCCTGGGTGCGCAATGATCATGCCCATCGCCGAGAACGACTTCCTGATGATCTGCGGTGACGGTACGCTGCAGCTGATTCAACTGGATGAGCAGGGTAACGAAGCCAACAGGGCGCGCAGCAAGGAATTTTTTGAAGTTCTCGAGGATCCGATCTTTGACAGGCCGTTCGCGACTGCAGATGGCTGGTTGATAATGTCTCATGCAGGTCAGGCTTACACTGTCACAACAGACGGCGACGATATTCAACTCAGCAAAGCCTGGTCGTTACTCGATGAGGAAGATGCGGAGCAGAACTGGCGAGCCGGTGGTGGCGAATTTGGCGCAATTCACAAGGCGACAGGCCTGTTGTACATGCTTATGCACAAGGCTGAGAAGGACTTCACGCACCATGACCCCGGTACCGAGATATGGGTAATGGACATCAGCGGGCAACGTCGTTTGGAGCGCATCGAACTCGAAACAGAGGCGTTCAGCCTGTACGTCACGCAATCAGACGAGCCGAAGCTGATCGTGTCAGACGAAGAGGGCGGTCTGCACATTTATGACGCGATCAAACTGACGCTCGACCGGACAATTGAAGACCCGGGCCCGGGCGCTGCGTTTTTCCAGGGCTTCTAGGTAATGCTCGACCCGATAGTGTTTACCCTGATATCGATCAGCTTTGGGCTGATGTTTCTGCTTGCGTCCGCGCACAAGTTACGGGCGCTCGACAATTTTCGAGCCGTACTCGCCGACTATCGCGTGATGCCAGCATTGATCGTGCCTGTTGTTGCCATTGTGCTGCCAGTGCTTGAAGCAACGCTGGGACTGGCCTGGCTTTTCTCAAGTATGGAACTCTGGTTGCCGACGACTGCGTTGCTCGTACTGTACACGGCCAGTATTTCAATAAACCTGATGCGCGGCCGCGTGCACATCAGCTGCGGCTGCGGATTCGGTGCCTCTACGACGACGGACGAAGCGTTGTCATCGGGCCTGGTTATTCGCAATGTCATCCTGATTGGCGCGGCGCTGGTCACATCGATGCCGGTCGCGTCACGAGCGCTTGGCATTGTTGACTACGTCACGCTCATCGCGGCACTTATCGCGATCGTCCTGTTGTTCACCGCGGGAAACCAGCTCATTCGCAATATGGCGGCTATCAACACATGGCGTCGACCGGTGGCACATCATGACTGACATGCTGCTGGTATCGAACATCGTATTGTGGGTGCTGATCATAGTGTTGGCGCTCGTGGTTGTGGCACTTGCTCGCCAGGTCGGCATTCTGCACGAACGCGTTGCGCCGGCAGGTGCTTTACAACCGACCGAAGGTCCGAAAGTGGGCGAGTTGACGGAACCCATGAAACTCGAAGACCTGAACGGCAGTCCCGTGACGGTCGGTGGCGTGGATGCGGGCGGCCTTGCGACATTCGTGCTTTTCATTTCGCCAACCTGTCCTGTTTGTAAATCGCTTGTACCAACGGCGAAGTCACTGGTGAAGAAAGAGTCGGCACGTATGCGTTTGCTGTTCGCCAGCGATGGCGACAAACGCGAGCAGCATCTTGCCTACGCGCAAGACCTGCAGCTCGATGACTACCCCTACGTGCTTTCAGAAGCGCTCGGCATGGCATACCACGTCAGCAAGTTGCCTTTCGCTTTGCTCATTGGTGCCGACGGCAGTTTGCAGAGCAAGGGTCTCGTCAACACGCGCGAGCACCTGGAGAGCCTCGTCGAGGCGATGGATTCCGGGATTGCGACTTTACAAGACTACGTCAGCCTGGTGGCCGACGGTCATTCAAATGCGGATACAGCGGTGAAGGAACAAAGTCTATGACCTCTCCAGACCTCATCGAAAAGGGCTACTACTGGCTTGACGAAAAGGCGCGCAACACAGCGCGTCTGCTGGCGCGTCGAGTTTCTCGACGCAGCTTCATCGGCCGGCTTGGCGCCATGTTGGCCGGCGCCGCGATGCTGCCGTTGCTTCCTGTCGCGCGCGCGTTCGCGCAAGAGACAGATTTGAAAGAAATTGGTGACCCGCAGACCTGCGAATACTGGCGGTACTGTGCACTTGGCGGCACGCTGTGCTCATGTTGCGGCGGCACGCACAAAACCTGCCCACCAGGGGCCGAGCCATCACCCATCACCTGGGTCGGCACGTGCCGCAATCCTGTTGATGACAAGGACTACCTGATCTCGTACAACGACTGTTGCGGCAAGGCTGTATGCCAACGTTGCGGATGCGGCAACGCCGAACGGGATCGCCCGGTGTACTACGCAAATAACAGCAACAGCATCCTGTGGTGCTTCGGCACCGAGCACCGCACCTATCA
>WTCH01000197.1 GCA_013138675.1 Woeseiaceae bacterium
ACGGCCAGGGAAGCTGGGATCACGGCCGCAAGCAATGCGGAGGTGATGAGCAGGCCAGGTAGCTTGTACAAACTGCCGAATATGTAGATGGCGTAGATAGTGACGACAAGGTGGACAAGCATGAACAGGCTCCATGCTCCCTGGAACCACATCAGGTCCTCGGCTTCCAACGGGCCCGGATCCTTGCCTTTGGCACGTGCATCGAGAATGCGCATCAAATAGTGGAACAGCGACGGCAGAATTAAGAAGGCAAGAAACAGACCCAATAGTTTTCCAAATGCTGCGAACTCGAGCATCAGGAAGATGAACAACGCTGAGAACAGCACTGTCACATTTTTCACCGGGTAGGCGAACTCTCGCGCAATATCAGTCGCTTTGATCATCGTCCTTCTTCTTGTCCGGTACCGGGTCGTAGCCCGAGCCGCCCCAGGGATGACAGCGCCCGATTCGTTTTGCGGCCAGCCAGGTACCGCGAAACGCGCCGTGTTCGCGCAGCGCCTCCATCGCATATTGTGAACAACTCGGCTGGTAGCGACAGTTGTTGCCAAGCCAGGGAGATATGGCCATGCGATACAGCCAGACGAGTGCGAGCAAGGGCCAGGCGAGCAAAGTGCCCAGTGCCTTGAGCATCAGACTGCCTCTAACGCCTCGGCGGCGAAGTTTCGTATCGCTTCAAGCATGGATGACAACCCGTTGCTGCGTGTCGGGCTCAGGTGCTGTTCGAGCTCCAGCGCCGTAACAAAATTCGGTGGTGTGTCGAGAATGTCTTGCGGGCGCCGGCCACTGTAGATACGCAACAACAAGGCAATCAGACCGGAAACAATTGCAGCATCCGAGATCGCCTGGAACTCGAGCCGCCCATCGTTTTCGCTGGCCACGAACCATACCTGCGACTGGCATCCGCGAATCTTGTTGGCGTCCGTTCGATCCGACTCAGGAAATTCGGGCAGCTTGCGCCCTATATCGATCAGGTACTGATAGCGATCCATCCAGTCGTCGAAAAATTGAAATTCCTCGACTAACTCGTCCTGCGCTGCCTGCACCTCATTAGTCATCGCGCCGCCAGGTCGTGCCACCAGCCCCGTCTTCGATCTTGATGTTGGCCGCAGCAAGCTGGTCACGAACAGCGTCGGCTGTCGCGAAATCTTTATCTTTGCGTGCTGCATTGCGCTTCTCGATCAACGCCTCGATGTCTTCGGCCAACAACTCGCCTTCGACATGACCTGCAAACCACTCCTCGGGATCAGATCGCAGCAGGCCCATGAGGTCACCTGTTGCAAACATGCTGGCGGCAAGTCGGATCTTTTCATCGTCGTCGCTGGCCTTGTTCAGTTCTTTCGCCAGCGCGAAGAATTCCGCCATGGCCTTCGGCGTGTTGATGTCATCTTCAAGCGCCGCGACGAGCGCCTCGGGCGGCTCGGCGGCAGCGCGCACGTCTTCCGGCACGTCGATACCACGAACAGCTCCGTACAGGCGATCAAGCATGCGCTTGGCAGATTTCAGCGTGTCTCCAGACCAGTCGAGTGGCTGCCGGTAATGCGCGCTTAGCAAGGCGAGCCGAACGACTTCGCCCGGAACTGTCTTGACCAGGTCGTGAACGAGCACGACGTTGCCAAGCGACTTCGACATCTTTTCTTGGTCCATCGAGAGGAAACCGTTGTGCACCCAGTAGCGCGCGAAATCGGCGCCGTCGTGCGCGCAGCGACTCTGCGCCAGTTCGTTCTCGTGATGCGGAAACACGAGGTCCTGCCCGCCCGCGTGAATGTCGATCGTGTCACCGAGGTGTCTCGCCGCCATGGCCGAGCACTCGATATGCCATCCGGGCCGGCCGACGCCCCAGGGCGACTCCCACCCCGGTAGCTCAGGTGTCGATGGCTTCCACAGGACGAAGTCGTGCGCAGCTTTTTTGTACGGCGCCACTTCGACGCGAGAACCTGCAATCATCTCGCGCAAGTCGCGCCTCGACAGGCTGCCGTAATCCTTGTCGGAGTCGACGTCGAAAAGCACATGCCCGTCGGCTTCATAAGCATGGCCCTTCTCGATGAGCGCCTCGATCATTACGATCATGTCATCGATGTGGCGTGTCGCCCGCGGCTCGATGTCGGGCGGCAGGACACCCAGTGCGCCCATGTCGTCGTTGTAGGCCGTCATGTACTTCGCCGTGATCTCGTCGATCGGCTTACCGGTTTCGATCGAAGCGGCGTTGATCTTGTCATCCACATCGGTGAAATTGCGCGCGAAGGTCAGTTCGTAACAGCGCCGCAACACGCGAGCCAGCAGATCGAATACGACGGCCGGGCGTGCGTTGCCAACGTGTGCGTAGTTGTAGACCGTGGGGCCACAGAGGTACATCGTCACCTTGCCATCCTGCATGGGCTCGAACGGGACCTTCCGGCCCTGGCGTGTGTCGTGAAGATGTAGGGTCATCGTTATCTCTTACTGGCCTGTCAAAAAGGGGAATGATAGCAATATTGCCGCTGGCTGCTACGCCTTGTATTCTGCCGCCC
>WTCH01000018.1 GCA_013138675.1 Woeseiaceae bacterium
ATCAGGATATCGGCTCCCGCGGCCTGCTCTTCGATCCGCGCATCGGGTGTCGCGTCGCCGGAAATCACGATCACCCGGTCTGGCGTCGTGAACTTGTAAGCAAACGCATTCGCCCAGCTGCCGTGGCGGACACGAAATGCCTCGACTTTGACATTGTCGTCCTCGAATACCACGCCGTCATCAATCTCGTGGACATTGACGCGCCAGCCGCGATCATTGGTCGGCTCGAGGCCGTCGACCCGGTAGCGGATATCCGCCTCGTACGCCTTCAGGACGTAGTTCGCCATATCGGCGGTGCCACTCGGCCCATACAGTTCGAGTGGTTCGTCGCGCCCCATGACCCAGGGCGACAGGATCAGGTCGGATAATCCGGCTGAATGATCGGAATGCAGGTGCGTCAGGAACGCGTGCTTGAGGTTGCTGGCTTCAAGCGCTTCCATTTCGCCGCCCCATGATGGCGACATCGCTGCAGCCCGCCGCACGACGCCGGGGCCGAAGTCGACCAGGTAGGGGGTGCCATTGACGACGATCGCGACAGCGGGGCCGGATCGTTCCGGGTCAACGTTGGGTGTTCCCGTGCCGAGGAGCACCACCTGCGTGATCTCCGATGGCCCAAGCTCGGCCGCAACTGCGGTCAGGTTGAATGCGACCGAAACGACTAACAACAGGAATCCAGTTCTCATAGCTGCCGTATAATGCGCGATTGGCCCAAGTGGAGCAACGATGTTCCAAAACCTTGAAATCGCTCTCGATGACCTGCCTGGTACGGAGGAACTCGAGTGGCAGAAGCTGCATCCGGACTTCGTACGCCAAATGCAGGTTCAGCATGCGCTTATCGCCCTGGCTCCTTTGGCCGGTGCAACGTTCTTTAGCATATTCCTGCATTTGCCCCTGGTGCCGGCAATGATCCTCTGGATCCTCGCCATCGGCTTTGCGATCGTATTCGTGTCCTGGCCACGCATTTCGGTGCCGCGGCGTGGCTATGTCGTTCGTGACAAGGACATCGTGTTTCGCTCGGGCGTTATCTGGCGATCGGTCACGGCGATTCCCTACAACCGAATTCAGCACGTTGAAACATCGAACACACCCCTCGATCGCAAGTTCGGTGTTGCGACATTGCAGCTGTTTACTGCAGGAGGTTCGGGCGGGGACCTGAAGATTGACGGCCTCGGCGCTGAGGTCGCTGAACAACTCCGTATCTATATTCTCGACAAGGTCGGGGTCAGCATTGAATCAGCCTGATCCCGGCAGCTGGCGACGTACATCACCGTTCGCCATCCTGTTCTTTCTTGGCAAGCTGTTACGCGACATTGTAAAAAACGCGTGGCAATCGTTCGCCCCGATTGCCGCACTACTCATTGCATCTAGCGGCAGTATTGTGGACAGATTAAAGATCGGTGCCGTCGTTGCGCTGATCTTTGTCATCGTTGCTTCTGTCTTGCGCTACTGGTTCTTCCGCTTTCGGATTACAGAGGATTCTGTCCTGATTCGCGAAGGCGTCGTCAAAAAGAAGCAGCTCGACATCAAGTTCGATCGCATCCAGGGAATCAACACCGAGCAGAACATCGTTTACCGCTACCTCGATCTTGTAACGGTCAGTTTCGATACCGCCGGTTCCTCAGGTGACGAAGGCAATCTGCCCGCGGTGCCAAGAGCATTTGCGGAAGCTCTACGCGAACGAATTGGTCGCCCGCTAGGGCGGACTTCTACAACAGATCAGGAGGACCATGGCGAGACGAAGTCAGCCCCGCTGCTCGTGCTGACGTGGCGCGACATGATCCGGATAGGACTGTCGGATAAGCGTGTCTTCCTCATTCTCGCGCTGCTCAGCCCGCTGCTGGACCGGCTCGGCGACGAAGCTGATGCAGTTATCACGAGCTATATCGATAGCGCGACACAAGGAGCGATGCAGTTCGGTGTTGCAGGCGGCGTACTCGTGTTTTTCGCGATCGGGATCGGAGTGATTCTTTTGTTCGCGCTGATTTCGATTGCAGCGGCATTCCTGCGCTATCACGATTTCACATTGCACCTGGACGGCAACACCTTGCGATCACGCGGTGGACTGCTAACGCGACACGAGGTGTCGATGGATCTCGGCAAGATTCAGACACTGCGTTTGCAGCAAGGCATCATCCTGCGCGGCTTCAAGCGCTTCGTAATGACGGCCCGCCAGGCGAGAAGCAGCCACAGGAACAACAGCAGCAAGAACTTTACGATTCCCGTGGTCACAGAAGAACTGGCCACGGGCCTGAGGCGGCGCTTTCTGAAGCAAGAGGGTCGCGGTTTGATTCAACTACCGACGAGCGACCAGTTCACGGCGATCTCGAGGTACTCGATGCGAATGCCAATCCTGATCAACGTACTGATACCGTTGCTTGTCACTGCGGTTGCGTACTCGATCGAGGGAGATCGGGCTACGTTGCTCTTCCTGCTGTGGATACCAGTTTCATTGCTACATATCGTTAAGACCTGGCAGCACGCCGGCTACCACTACACGGACGAAGGGCTTGTGCGCCGCTCAGGGACACTCGGTTATCGAACGGTCGCCTTGCTGTACAGGAAGGTGCAACGAGTGACCGTGTCGCGGTCGCCGCTGCAGCGGCGCAAAGGCCTCGCTACGCTGCGAGTCTACATGGCGTCAGGGAGTGTCCGGATTCCGTATATCGACTACGGATTCGCGCGGCAATTGCGCGATGTTATTCTTTATGAAGTGGAAAGCAGCCAGAAAGCCTGGCACTAATGTCGCGGCTAAAGCCGCTCCTACCGTTCTATGATGACATTGATGTCGCGGCTAAAGCCGCTCCTACTGTTCTATGACGATAATCATGTCGCGGCTAAAGCCGCTCCTACCGTTCTTATGACGATAATCATGTCGCGGCTAAAGCCGCTCCTACCGTTCTTATGACGATATTCATGTCGCGGCTAAAGCCGCTCCTACCGTTCTATGACGATATTCATGTCGCGGCTAAAGCCGCTCCTACTGTTCTATGACGATAATCATGTCGCGGCTAAAGCCGCTCCTACCGTTCTATGACGATATTCATGTCGCGGCTAAAGCCGCTCCTACCGTTCTATGACGGCATTGTGGGAGCGGCTTTAGCCGCGACAGGTTTAGACATTGAAGCGGAAGTGCATGACATCGCCTTCCTTGACGGTGTATTCCTTGCCTTCGAGGCGTAGCCGGCCCGCTTCCTTCGCCCCCTGCTCGCCGTTGCCGGCGATGTAGTCGTCGTAGGCAATTGTTTCTGCGCGAATGAAGCCTTTCTCGAAATCCGTGTGAATCTCACCGGCCGCCTGCGGCGCTGTGGCGCCAACTTTCGTCGTCCAGGCCCTGACTTCCTTGGGCCCTGCCGTGAAAAATGTCTGCAGGCCAAGCAATCTGTAACCGCCGCGAATGACGCGATTGAGACCCGGCTCATCGAACCCGAGATCCTCGAGAAATACTGCCTTGTCCTCGTCGTCGAGCACGGCAATCTCAGCTTCGATCGCTGCACAAATCGCGACCACCTCGGCGCCTTCGGCTTCCGCATGCGCTGTGACGACTTCCAGGTGCGGGTTGTTCTCGAATCCGCTCTCATCGACGTTAGCCACGTACATGACGGGCTTGATCGTGATCAGGTGTAGCTCACGCACAATCTTGAGTTCATTCTCGTCCAGTGCGAGTGAGCGAACCGGAAGCCCTTCGTCGAGGTGCTCTTTAGTTTTCTTGATCGTGTCGCGAATAAACAGATCCGCTTTTTGCGTCGTCTTGGCGTTCTTCTCGGCCTTGTACAACTGCTTGTCAACAGACTCCAGATCCGCAAGCGCGAGTTCCGTGTCGATGACTTCGATGTCGTCAACGGGACTGATCTTTCCTGAAACATGCGTGACGTCATCGTCTTCGAAACAGCGCACCACGTGTACGATCGCGTGGGTCTCCCTGATGTTGGCGAGAAACTTGTTGCCAAGACCCTCGCCCTTCGACGCGCCTGCTACAAGACCCGCGATGTCGACAAATTCCATGGTCGTCGGAATCATCTTTTCAGGATGGACGATGCCCTCGAGGACACTCAGCCGTGGATCGGGCACCGGTACGACGCCGACATTGGGATCGATAGTACAAAACGGGTAGTTCTCGGCCGGAATCTCGGCCGCCGTTAACGCATTGAACAGCGTCGATTTGCCAACGTTGGGTAGTCCAACAATGCCGCACTTAATCGTCATCGGCAGTACTTTCCTTGGTATGAAGTTTCTTCATTGCGGCATTGAGGCCGTCATCGATCAGCACCGGCATGACATCGAGCGCTTCGTCAACGTTCTTCTCCACCGCCGCTTCGACATCTGATGAGCCGCGCTTGAGCACATAGCCCGTGACCCTGTCCTTTTCACCGGGATGTCCAACGCCGATACGCAGGCGCATGAACTCGGCGCCGCAATGCTGCATGACGTCGCGAATGCCGTTGTGACCACCATGGCCGCCACTTTGCTTGAGCCGCACCGTGCCGGGCGGCAGGTCGATCTCATCGTGGGCCACCAGCAGGTGCTTTGCATCCAGCCGGTAGTAATCCAGAGCAGCGCGAACCGGACCGCCGCTGTGATTCATATAGTTCTGTGGTTTCACGAGCCAGACATCGTTGCCGGAGATACTGACTTTGCAGCACTCGGCATCAAACTTCTTCTCGTAACGAAACGCCCCGCCGTACTTGCGCGCGACAGCATCGACGAACCAGAACCCTGCATTGTGCAGGGTTCGTTCGTATCGATCCTCAGGGTTACCGAGACCAGCGATGATACGCAGGTGCGTCATATCGGACGCAAGCGCACGCTAGTCTTCGGTTTTCGAGTCGTCGTCGCCGTCGCCTTCGCCTTCTTCGCCCGGCTCTTCGTCGCCGACAGGAACTTCGCCTTCTGGAACCTCGCCCTCGATCTCTTCCTCGACCTCTTCCTCGATGATCTCTTCCTTGATAATGTGGATAGAGACGATCGGCTGGACCTGGTCGGTTTCCTGAGCAAGTTCCGGAATCTCGACGCCTTCGGGCAGCGGGATATCGGACATGTACATGTAATCGTCGAGCTCCAACTCGGAAATATCCAGTTCGAGGTATTCGGGCAGGTGTTTCGGCAGACAGACGACTTCGACGTCGTTACGCATCTGCGAAACCGAACCGCCACCGTC
>WTCH01000003.1 GCA_013138675.1 Woeseiaceae bacterium
TTGTGGAGGTTCTGGAGAGTCCGTCGATATTCCTGCAAGGCATGGCGGGTTCGCGAATGCCAATAGCAACGTCCCACGGCGAAGGCCGGGTCAAATTTATTGAGGACAGCGACCGCTACATGGCCTCACACATGATTGCAGTGCGCTACGTTGATAACTACGGCGGCGTAGCGGACGAGTACCCGGCAAACCCGAACGGGTCTCTTGATGGTATTTGCGGTTTATCGAATGAGGATGGCCGCGTGACCATCATGATGCCGCACCCCGAACGCGTTGCACGAACGATGCAGAATTCGTGGCACCCCGACGACTGGGGTACAGATGGTCCATGGATGCGCATGTTCGGCAATGCGCGCGTCGCGATCGACTAAGAACCGCTCTTACGCCGACGAGGCCAGATCGTTGTCGCTCTCCTGAACGAAGAAGTTGCGGACCTTGAGTGCGCGCGTGAGTTTGCCGCGGCGCACGAAGCACTGGTAGAACATGTCCTTGAGGACCTCCAGCAGAATGCCCGCCTGCGTCCGGGTCAGGAGCGGCAGGTCTTCTTCTTCACCCGTGTCGAACAAGACAGTCTTGATCGGAGAGAAAACGTCGTCGTCGATTCCGGCGATGTCCTGGGCGATTATGATTTCTTCAAACGCTCTGAGTCGACCGCCTTCGCCGAGTTCAGCGTACGCGCTGGAGGCCGAACGACGGCACATCGAGGCAAACGCATTGAAGTTGTTGTTCGAGTAACACGAAAGGGCTTCGCGAAACATGATCTCGGTGTGTTTGGGCAAGTAGGAGAACGCGAAACGCTCTTTGGGGCGCTCAAGCTCAACAAAGTTGCGGTACAGCTCCACCTGGTTCTCGTGGTATCGCTTTACGGCGAATCGCAGGAAAACAGGTGCCTGGCAGGCATCGCAGCGATACACAAGGCCGACATGTTTTGGATGGTGTTTGAGAAGATCGTCGGTATGCGGCACCGACTGCGGACTCATGTGCGAATAGACGCTGCAATACGGGCACTCAAGACCGATCTGCTCGTCATCTTCGAGCAGGAGCCCCTGATCCCTGTCCAACACTATCGCCATCTTCGCTCTTTATTATTTGATGCTAAATGTAGTAGTTAAATCAATTAGCTAGACCAGTATGCACCATCGGGTCGGCGTCTCTGCCAGCGCTTAACATAATGCAAAACTATTCCGGCTCCTGTCCCCAATCCCCAACGGCTTCTCGCGCCGGATCGTTAATCGGGCGCGCAATCAGGGCGTCCCGGGAAAGCGTCACTTTGAAGCGGGCACCGTCGGCCATCGGCAGGTAAGTCGCTGTGCCGTAGTACGCGTCGACGCCGGGCAGCAATTTCGGGAAACTTCGGGCCAGGCTCCAAAGATCCAGTGACCGTTCTTCGGCCAGGCCATGAACGCTGCGCGGTTCCGTGCGCTCGCTGTCGAGCGATGTATAGCGACCGCTTAGACGTTCAAGCTGATACACAGGATCAAAACCGAGCATGGTTGCCGGCGGTGTCATGGTGATAACGCGGGCATCGAGCTGCCACTCATCGCCACGCAGGGTCAGCATCCGATCGATCTCACCATCGATCATCAATCGTGCTGTGTATTCCTGCTGCGCTGATTGTGAAAACTCGATGACGCCGACCAGTTGCTCGTCAGTCAGTTGCTCATAACCCAGGTAGCTCATGAAGAGCAGGATGCCGGCTGTGCCGATGGCGCCGGTCGCCGCACAGGCTGCTGCAGATCCGCCGGCGCGGAGCAGGTGCCTGCGCCGCAAATGCCGTACGGTTTTGCCCAGGTAGAGCAACGCAATGAGCGTGAGTATTGCGCTGACGGCAATGAACACGTTCATAGGGTTCTCCCAGGTTAGGCTTCGAGTCGTTTGTATTTTATACGATGTGGGTTGTCAGCATCGGATCCGAGGCGCCGATGGCGGTCTTCCTCATAGTCTGCGTAGTTTCCGGCGAACCAACTCACTACTGAGTCTCCCTCAAAAGCCAGAATATGTGTACATATACGGTCGAGGAACCAGCGGTCATGTGAGATCACGATCGCAGACCCCGGGAACTCAAGCAGTGCTTCTTCGAGTGCACGCAGGGTCTCGACATCAAGATCGTTGGTGGGCTCGTCAAGCAGCAACAGATTGCCGCCCGCCCTGAGCATCTTGGCGAGATGTACGCGGTTGCGCTCTCCGCCCGACAGAATGCCAATCTTCTTCTGCTGATCGCTGCCACGGAAGTTGAAACGTCCAACATACTGCCGCGACGGTGTTTCGTAGTTACCGACCTTTATCAGGTCCTGGCCATCCGAAATCTCTTCCCAAACGGTCTTGTTGTCATCGAGGCTGTCGCGCGACTGATCCACACTGGCAACCTGTACGGTTTCACCCAGCCTGATTGTGCCCGAATCGGGTTCTTCGCTACCCGTAATCATGCGCGTGAGCGTCGTCTTGCCTGCGCCGTTCGGTCCAATAACGCCGACGATGCCACCCTGCGGCACCTGAAAGCTGAGACCATCAATGAGTAATTTGTCGCCAAAGCCCTTCTTCAGGTCGTTGACCTCGATAACGAGGTCGCCGAGACGTGGTCCGGGCGGAATGTAAATCTCGTTGGTTTCGTTGCGTTGCTGGTATTGCGGCGAGGAGATCTCGTCGAACTGACGTAAACGCGCTTTCGATTTCGCCTGCCGGCCCTTCGGATTCGAGCGTACCCACTCGAGTTCCGCTTTCATGGCCTTTTGTCGCGCTTTCTCTGAAGCGTCTTCGTTCGACAGGCGCTGTTCCTTCTGGTCGAGCCAGGATGAGTAGTTGCCTTCCCACGGGATGCCATGGCCGCGATCGAGTTCGAGAATCCAGCCGGCTACGTTGTCGAGGAAATAGCGATCATGCGTTACGGCGATGACGGTACTCGGGTACTCGGCAAGAAAACGCTCGAGCCAGGCGACCGATTCCGCATCGAGGTGGTTGGTCGGCTCGTCAAGCAGCAGCATGTCTGGCTGTGATAACAACAACCGGCACAATGCGACACGGCGGCGCTCTCCGCCCGATAATTTGGTGACGTCTGCATCCCAGGGCGGCAGGCGCAGAGCATCAGCAGCAATCTCGAGTTTGCGGTCAATCTCCCAGGCACCCGCCGCGTCGATGGCATCCTGCAGTTTGCCTTGCTCTTCGAGCAGGGCATTCATTTCGTCATCACTCATCGGCTCAGCGAACTTCTCGCTGATGGCATTGAATCGATTAACGAGGTCCATGGTCTCGGCAACGCCCTCTTCAACGTTGCCTCGCACGTCCTTGTCAGGATCGAGTTCGGGTTCCTGCGGCAGGTAACCGACCTTGATACCGGCCTGCGCGCGGGCCTCACCGTCAAAATCGGTGTCGAGCCCGGCCATGATGCGGAGCACGGTGGACTTGCCGGAACCATTGAGCCCGAGAACACCGATTTTGGCGCCCGGGAAAAACGACAATGAGATATCGCGAATGATGAACCGTTTCGGCGGGACCACTTTGGCCACGCGATTCATTGTGTAGATGTACTGCGCCATGAAAGTACTACGTGATTTGCGGAGCGCGCATTATCGGGCAAGAGCGGTAGGCGACGTCAAGCCCTTTATTATCGGCTGGGCATACCTGTCATGAGCGGCGCTCGAGCATGACGCAGTCACGACCCGCAAGTTTCGCGGCATATAGTGTGGCATCGGCTCTTTCAATCAGTGTGTCCACAGTGTCGTTACTGCGCGCTTGCGCGATACCGAGGCTCAAGCTGACGTTTATTGTCGCTTCGCCATGCTGGATGGCGTCGCTGTTTATTCGTGATCGCACGCGTTCGGCTACTATAGCTGCCGCGTCGATGTCCGTGTCCTGCAGTACGAAAAGGAACTCCTCACCGCCGTAGCGGCCGATCTCGTCGCCGGTTCGCGCGCCTGAGACCATGCGCGCGGCAGCGATGCGCAAGACATGATCGCCGACGAGGTGGCCGTGCTCGTCGTTGATCTTCTTGAACTGGTCGAGATCCGCCATGATCACACACAAGGGTGCATCGTTTTGCTGTGCGTACTCGAGTTTCTGAATGAGAAGGTGTCGCGAGTAGGCATGATTGTGCAGATCGGTTAGCCAGTCCGTGATTGCCAGCTGGCGTAGGCGTTGGGTCTTGCCTCGCTCGTTTTGCAGCGAATCTTCGAGCCCGCACATCTCGGTCATGCAGTAACTTTCGACCGCCAGCGACATGTCGAGAGCCATGATCTTCAGGATGAACTTGAGCAAGTCGTCAAACGCGGCGGGGTCGCTGCGAATAGCTGCTGGAATATTGTGGATCAGCAGGTATTCGAGCGTTCGAAACGAGGTCTGGTACAGCGACTGCGGTACTCCAATCTTGTTGTGTACGTAGCCGATACGCAGGCGTTCTTCAAAGTACGCTGGGCTGATAAAATCGACGCCAAGCCCGGAGAGGTATCTCTTCTGGAAGCCTACGAGCCGATCGGTGTCCGAGTTGTCGAGGACAATTTGCTCGAACTGATCGATGTTTTTGAGGGACTCGAGAACGTCCTCGATGATGACGCTGGCATTCGGCACGATAACCAGTTGTTGTAACTTGAGGCCCAGACCGAAATTTTCGGTTCCGGTCAGGCCGACGAGGTGTACGCGTCGCGCAATCGCGTTGGCATCAAAGCCAAATCGTTCGCACATTTCCCAAGTCACGATCGAAATCCCCAAGCTACGTGAGCTTGTGCCAGAGTCACTAATATTCTCGCTGTATGAATGTAATAGCAGCAATTCGGGCTACTACGTACACCAGGCGATTTGTGATTGTTGGCCTCTTCGGTATGCTGGCGCGACG
>WTCH01000335.1 GCA_013138675.1 Woeseiaceae bacterium
CGACGCTGAACGAGAGCGCGGATGAAGATTCCAAGCAAAAGGAATTCGACGCCATCTGGGTCAAGCACCTCAAATCGGCGCTGATGGACAATCGATTCCAACTCGCCCAATTGCCGATTGCCGGTCTTCGCAGCGATGGCATCGAGATGTACGATCTGCTCGTTCGCATGCTCGACGAACAAGGCAACTCGGTTCTACCGTCAGAATTCCTGCCCGCGGCGGAACGCAGCAACATGATGAAGAATATCGATCGCTTCATGATCAAATCCGCGATCGAATTCTGCAAGGATTCTGAAGCAGACCGCGTCTTCGTGCGTCTCTCCAAACAATCCGTACTCGATCCAACGACCTTGCCCTGGATGGACCAGGAATTCGACAAGCACGAGTTCGACTGCACCCGTCTTGTTGTGCAAATTCCGGAACGCGACGCTGCGAAACACATCAAACAGACGCGTGCGATCGTCAAAAAGCTCCGTAAAATTGGCGTCGGCTTTGCGCTGGAGCATTACGGCGTCGACCGCGAGAAATTCCAGATTCTCGACATTCTCAAGCCCGACTACATCAAGGTCGATGGCGAACTCATGCACTCGCTGATGACGGACAAGGAAACGCAGCAAAGCGTTGAGAAGATTGTCCGCGCCGCCAAGGAACGCAATATCAAGTCGATCGCCGAACGCGTCGAGAATGCGAATGCCATGGCCGTGCTGTTTCAGCTCGGCCTCGACTATATGCAGGGCCATTATGTCAACGAGCCTGAGGTCGTTTTGCAGGACACGCAGAACCGCCAGCAGACATCCCTGGCCGAACTCACGGCTTCAAACGTTAACTAATTGATTTTGAAGATCAAAAAGGGTGTGACGCACGTCACACTCTGAAGTTTGACCCATGCGCTAACGGCGCCAAGCCGGCAAAACATAGAATAGCCGGGAATCTGTGGGACAGGCCGTACGAACGGGGTGCCAGAAATTGAATACATCATCAAAACTGAAGTCCGCTCTAGTCGTCGTCGGTGGCAGCCTTGCCGCCTCGCCAGCCACCGCGCTGGAACTCGGCGACGTTAAGGTTCATTCAACTCTGGGTCAGCCGCTGCGTGCAAGCATCGCCTACGCGCTGGGTCCGAACGAGATAATGTCCGATACCTGCATATCGCTGCAGCCTTTGACGGGTGCAGGTGGGCTGCCATCCATCGATCGCGGTTCCCTGGCTGTCGCTGGCGGTGTAATCGCCATCACGGGCAGCTCGATCGTTCGAGAACCGCTGGTTTCGATGCGCGTAACCATTAACTGCCCGTACACGGCACACCTGACGCGCGACTTTATGATGTTCATCGATCCGGTAGGTGTGCCAGCGATCGAGGCGCCGACACCGGATCGCGTTGCCACGCGACCACAGCTCGATGCACAGCGGGTCATCAGGCGTACGCCGGTAGCCGAACGTCCACGAAGTGTCATTCGCGAACCGATTGCCGAGGCCACGCGATTCCAGGCACCACCGGGCGCTACGTTGGGCGAGATCGCGCAACAAGTCGAGAATCGACCTGCGGGCGTCTGGAAAACAGCGAACCTGATTTTTGACATGAACCCTGACGCGTTCATTGACAACGACCCGAACAAACTCAAGGCCGGCAGCTGGTTACTGATCCCGAGTTTCGGCGCCGACCCTGTTATGCCTCTGGCCAACAGCGCAGTATATGAGCCCGTTTATGTTGCGGCGGACACAACGCCGGCTGAAACTGAGGCCCAATCAAGCGAATCGCCACTAGTAGATTTGCAGCCTGGCGATCTCGTCATTGACGCGAACAATCCGTACGTCGCGCCGGTCAGGTCGACTCCTGGCAGGTCAACCCCCAGGGAAACCGTGGCCATACCGGACACCCAGCTCGAAGGTCCGCAAACCACATCGACGTCACCCAATGTACCGGTCGCCGTAATCCGGCCGGCCACTCCGAGTGAGACACCGACAAGCAACTGGCTGTGGTGGCTGGGCGGTGGTGGCGTTGCCATTATTCTCGCGTTGGTATTTTTTGGTCGCCGCTTCCGTGATGGCTTTGACTCAAGCCCGATTGCGCCTGCCGTACCGAAGCGTCGTGAGACGGATGGCGACGCACAAAATCTGGCAGCTGCCACCGAAATAGACGTCGAGATTGCCGACGAACCCGCGGCCACCGAGAGCCTCGCGATCGACGCGGATGTCATTATCGGTACTGGTTTGCAGCAAGGCACCGAGGTCGACGTAGCTCAGGACTTCGGCTTCGCGGCAACGACTGAACTGGATCTCGAACTGACTGAAGCAATGTCGAGCGATGACGCAATTTCAGAGACCGACATCCTGCCGCCGCTAAACACTGACGAGCACTCGATCCTCGAGAGTGAAGTCATGTCAGATGACGACGACTACGACATGTCAGTGATGGTAGACGCGACGAAAATGCCGCAGCCTGATGACGTAACCCAACGCGACCTCGAGGCCATCCAGGTGGATGACGGGGACGAGACCCTGATCACCGACGACTATACGGTGAGCAAGGAAGTCGACTACAAGATCGTCGAGAAAGACTATGAAGATGAGATGACTGCAACGCAGGCACTTAGTGCAGAAATCATGAAGGCTGTCGACGATTCATCAGAATTGGCGCTTGCCACAGTGCATGAACTCGATGTCACGTCGCAGATGCCCGTTCAGGATCAGAATGAGATTGGCGACGATGATGACACAGGCGTAAACCCGACGATCAACATGGATGCCAGCAGCAACAAGACCGCCTGATCGTAGAAGCGGCTTTTTTTGTAGGAGCGGCTTCAGCCGCGACAGGTTTCCATTTCTGGACAAACTACCACGTTCAAATTGTGGTTGAGTCCGAAGCCACTCGGCATCCTATGCCAGGTGAACAACCACCCAGTGCACGGCCGCAATCTCCGCAATGGGCGATATTCTGAGTCCGGTCGAATTTACTTTGTGACCTCGTCCTGCTACCGCAGAAAGAGGCTATTCGGTTCTGCACAACGCGCAAAAGTTCTTATGGACGAGTTTGTCAGACTAGGCAGCGAGAAGATCTGCGAGAATCTCGCTTTTGTTGTCATGCCGGACCATTTCCACTGGCTGGTACAGCTTGCCGACGAGACATCATTGTCGGAAG
>WTCH01000141.1 GCA_013138675.1 Woeseiaceae bacterium
TTCCAATTCATCGCGATAGAGCAGGTTATACGTGTCGAACGGGATAACTCTTTTGCCGTCGGGGTGAACAATGTGCACACAGGTCTTGCGTATTGAACGGAGATCAAACCCCTGTGCATCAATAAACTCGACGATCAGAATTCGAAAAATATTCGAGTAACCCAATTGCTGTGGCGGGGAGCGTCCCAGTGTGCCGAGAAAGTCGCTCATCGCATCGGTCTGCGATGTTACGGAGTGATGTGTAGAGAATAAGTTGAGGAAGTGCTCGCGAACGGCAGGATCTGTTTCGTACGTGATTGTTGCCCTTCCGGCCTCGATAAGGAATTCAGGGTCTACCAGGCCGGTGAGTGGCACCAGGCCCGAATCGAGTTTTAGCGCGTAGGCCATTGCGAGGTGATCCGGGTGGCACGGAACCGGGATGAGGTCTTCAGGCGCAAAGACCGGACACTGCTCGAGGATTCTGCGGCGAATTTCCGTCAATGTTAATCGGTCGCGCTCGCTGTTGTAGCCAGACGCATATCCTTCGAGACGACCCGCTACCTGCACTGGTTGAAAAGTAACGCCACGTACACAGGGCTGCTGTGTCCCGTAATCGATAATCTCGCCCATTTCGTCGTCGTTGAGTCCGCGCCGAATCGTTGCGACAAGCGTTGTGTGAATTCCGGTTTCGTTAAGGCGTTCAATGGCGCGGTCGTGGCTGCTGCGGAGATCTGTACCTCTGAGCGCTTTCAATACATCAGGGCGAAAAGAATCGAATTGTAAGTAGATTTCCAGACCGGGGGTAAACTCCGCAAGTCGTTCCGCGAAGCCCGGCTCATTCGCGATACGGATACCATTAGTGTTTACCATGAGATGCCCGATAGGTCGCTTTCGTGCCAGTTCGAGGATCTCAAAAAATTGTGGGTGCACAGTAGGCTCTCCCCCCGAGATCTGGATGATGGATGGCTCGCCTTCGTTCGCAACTGCGCGATCCAGCATGCGTTCGATCTGCTCCAAACTACGGTGTGTTTGTCGTTCCGGACCGCTGCCGGCGTAGCAGGTGGGGCAACGCAGGTTACAGTTGTCCGTAATCTCAATCAGCAGCGTACAACCGTGCTGTTCATGATCCGGACAGATTCCACAATCGTACGGGCACCCATACTTCACAGGCGTATTGGGTGCGATCACCTGCTCGGGCGTCTTGATGAATGTTTCCCGCGCCAGCTTGTAGTAGCCGATATCGTCCGCCATCAGCACTCGCTCGGCACCGTGCGCCGGACATCGTTTCAGCATCCATACACAGCCATCCTGGAACACGATTTTCGCGTCAACTCGCTGCATGCATGTGCTGCAAATTGAGACGGTGGAATCGTAGTATTGGTATGGTCGTTGCTTCGCTGTCACTCGACATACTCCAGGATGAGCTCCATCATACGGCGAAGCACACATACACAGACCGTAGATGGCCTGAATACATTACCAACATAAAGGCGAAGATTGGTCTAGTGCTGGATCGCGAGATCCGCTCACTGAAAATCCGTGTGCCCCGAACGAAGAATCACTCGCCCGGTATTCAGTGCTGGGTCTCTCCAAGGTCGGTTCGATGGACTCGCGCCATACCGGCGCGCTATGGACTATCTGTCGATGGTCGCACATTCGCGTTTAGCCTGAACAGGTTACCCGGGTCGTATCGATCCTTGAGCTCTACAAGGCGCTTGAAGTTGCCGCGGTAATTCTTGTTCACATTTGCTTGTGTCTCGTAATCGCCAGTATTGGTGTAGAAACCGTCAGTAAATGTTTCGATTGTTGGCCAGTAGCTACGAATATATTTAATGTGAGGCTCTGGGTCGGCTCCCTCGTTCCATGAAACGACGACAGTAGGGCTACTGATCGCATTCCGATTAGGGAAGGCGGTCGCGTCCTCAGCAACGCGATTGATTGCGCCACCCGATTGTCCGTAAAAGAATGTGGTTGACCGATCCGGGTGATTTTCGAATCCATCCACGATTGCGTCGATTTGTGCGTCGCTGATGTCGGTGACAAATCCAGACTTTATGTAATCGCCGCCATGTCTCGGATCTGAATTGTCCCAGACTTTCTGGAGCGCGACGTAGTCAATCGGTCCAATCGTGTTCGAAAGCGGATCGCCGAGCTTTGTCAGCGGCGCAAGGACCCTGTCGGCGTCGGCGTGGTTGCCCGAATAGACAGCGTGGATGACTACCGCGCCGGGCTCGCCGCCTGGTGGAGCGGTCATGATCAGATCAAGCGATAGTTCGTCAGGGGCGTCCTGAATGTAGTCAGCATAACCGCGTATTACTTGCTTCGCACGGTCGATCGAAAATACCAAGTCACCACCTATGACTGTGCGGCCCATCTCGTGCAAACCGAATTCAAACGAAGTTACGACACCGAAGTTGCCGCCACCGCCACGGATTCCCCAAAACAGGTCCGGGTTCTCATCCGCACTGGCATGCCGCAAAACGCCGTCAGCGGTTACGATGTCCACGCTCTTGATGTTATCGAGTGTCAGACCATACTTCCTGGCGAGCCTGCCGAACCCACCACCCAGCGAGAGGCCGCCAACACCGGTGTGCGATACCGTTCCAGCCGTTGTGACAAGGCCTTGCGCCATACACTCGTGATCGAGATCACCGAGAAGGCTGCCACCGGCGACATGCGCACGCCGGGCGTTGCGGTCTACTCTTGCACCACGCATCAAGGACAGATCTATTTGCAGTCCACCGTCGCAAGTCGACTTTCCTGAGAAGCTGTGTCCACCACACTTCACGGCGACTAGCAGGTCACGTTCGTTTGCGAAAGTGACCGCCGTTGCTACGTCTGCCGCGCCGCTCGGCCGAACGACAAGAGCCGGATGTTTGTCGAACGACTGATTCAAGACGCGCCGCGCAGCATCATATCCATCATTGCCCGCAAGCAACAACTGGCCACGCAGGGCACTTTTGAGTTCATTCAGTGCTGATTCCTCAAGCGTGATTTCGTCACCATTACCAGTTCGGCCGACAACACTTGAAGACACCACCGCCAACATTTTCAACAACGTATTGCCATGAACCGTGCCTGGAAGCGTTGCAGCGACAGCGGCGGATAGAGATGAGCCAAGAAAAATACGACGATTCATTACGGTCCCCTTTTTGTTTTCCAAGCCGCACAGCTTCAGCCATGCGTCGTTCTTCTTTTCTATTCTGCAAGACCGACGTTAGTGAGAAGCTCAGCAAAACGCCGGTCAGTACGGACGAAATCATAGGAAGGATTGATGCGCATGGACATGAGAGATCGTACGCCGGTACCACCCTCATACGCGCTTTGCAGCGACAGTATCGTTCCTTCAACGTCGCCAAGCGCCGCATAGACTTCCGCCAACTCTGCGCGGAGCTGCAATCGGGCGATCAGGCTTTCAGTTAGTCTTTCCTCGGTACC
>WTCH01000288.1 GCA_013138675.1 Woeseiaceae bacterium
ATATTGCTGTACTTCTTTGGCGTCAGTGGCGACATCACCCGCCTCGCCTCTCGTGGCGCTCTAATCCCGATTTGGTTCCTCGCGATCTACATCGCCATCGTCCTGCTCGCGCCGTTGACCTACAAGGCCTGGCAACGCTGGGGATTTGCATCGTTGCTTGGCTTCGTTGCAGCCGGCGCCCTGGTCGACGCGGCATTTTTCATGGCCGATATGGAGTGGCTGGGCTGGACCAACTACTTCTGGGTCTGGCTATCCGTTCATCACCTGGGCTACGCATGGCGCGACGGTCGGCTCGGCAGCCCCGCCCGGCTGCTTGTTTATTCGGCGCTGGGCTTTGGCGTGTTGTGGCTACTGATATTTGAGGGACCGTATCCATTTGCCATGGTTGGCTCGCCCGACGAAGGGCTGAGCAACACGCTGCCGCCAAAAATGACACTATTTGCCCTCGGCGTATTCCAGTTCGGGTTGCTGCTCGCCATCGAACCGCCGATGCGCAAGTTCCTCTCCAGTGTTCGCGTGTGGGCCGCGACAGTGCTGATCAACAGCATGATCATGACGCTCTATTTATGGCACATCACCGTCATGATCGTCGTTGTCGCCCTGTCCTACATGGCGGACGGATTTGGCCTGCGCGCAGAGCCCGGTACGTTCGAGTGGTGGATCACGCGTCCGGTCTGGATTGGCATTCTTTACGCGATCCTGTTGCCACTCACGCTGGCCCTGTCGCCCCTGGAACGCCGTGCACGACCGGCCGATAAACCGATACCGTCCGCAGCACGTCAGGTAGGTGGCGCACTCTTGATCTGCGTCGGTGTTGCGTACCTGGCCCTGTTTGGTTTCGGCAGTGCGCCATTGCCGTTTCTCGACATCATCGCGTTCTTTACAGTGATTGCCGGGTCTTGGCTAAGCGGGCTGTTGCACGGCTTCAAATCCGGATAACAAGCACCGCTTACAGTATTGACTCGATCGGGAACAGATTTATGAACCCGAGCTTGAGGCGCTTGCTGCGGCTCACCTCGCGATCCGGATTAAACTCGTGCGTTGTTTGCCAGCTATTCTCCGGCCGCATGTCGCGCTCGATACTCCCGGTCAACTCCTGCGCGAGCGAATCACTCTCAATTAACACACCGACCTCGGTATTCAGATTCGCAGAACGCGGATCCAGGTTAAAGGTGCCGATGAAGATCTTGTGATCGTCGATGACCATGCTCTTCGCGTGAATCGCGAAAACAGGATTCTTGTCGGCCAGGCGCGGGTAGCGCTCGACCAGGTCCGCCTGGATCTGTGGATGCGGCATGTACTCGTACAACTCAACGCCGGCATTCAGCAGCCTCTTCCGTTGTCTGAAGTAGCCGACGAACGCAGCGAGGTTATCGGTCGACGCCAGCGAGTTGGTGGAAATTTTTATTGTCACACCACGGTCATGGAGATCGGACAAGAGTTCGATGCCGCCTTTTGGCAATACCAAATACGGGGACTGAATCAGGACAGAATGCTCGGCCTGGCTTACAGCTTCGATGAGGTCATTGGTCGATGCACCTCCTCCGCCCAATCCTTCATCGCCCTCATTCTTGCCCGGATCATCGCTAATAAAGTGAACGTCGTGCCACGACATGGCTTCGAGCAAGCGAGGGAATGTTATCGAGAGGCTTTCTATAGCGTCCCTTATCTCAGGCTCGAAATTTTTCGGATCATTGGCATAGGCATGCAGTTGTGAAAATTTCTCCTGTACTTCTTGTGGCGTTACCTGCAGGTCCGAATCTCTTACAAGCTCCTCAACGGGAACGGCCAGCGCACTGGCCCAGAACTCGTCAAAGTTGGCACGCATGTCGCGAACGGCAGGGCCGATAATCAGGATATCCCTGTCACGAAAGTTGTACTCATGGTCGAAATCGAAATACTCATCCGCCATATTTCGCCCGCCCGTGATACCGGCGACACTATCAAAAATGGCGGTCTTGTCATGCATGCGCTGATTGCTGCCGCGAAAATCCAGTATCGCGTTCGTGATCATGCGCCAGGTGGATGTGCCCACCGAATACTTCGGATTGTAAATTCGGATCTGCACATTCGGATGCGCAGCAAGTAGCAACAGGGTCTTGTCCTGGGCATTAATAAGGAAATCGTCGACCAGTACTCTGACTGTCACACCACGATCCGCCGACCTGAGCAACATTTCCGCAGCAAGAATGCCGATGTTGTCGTTACTCCAGATGAAGTACTGAATATCGATGGACTCTTGCGCATGTTGCGCCAGCCAGGCGCGGCCCATCAGCGCTTCTTCGCCTTTCTCCAGAATGAAGGCACCGGTTTTCTCGGCCATGAGCCCGGGGCAGTCCTCACAGTTGGCTTCGATCCAACTCTCGAGTGACTGGCTCGATGCACTTGCCGATGCGAGCAGCAGGACGAATATCAGCAGAGCGGATTTAGGTGTCGTTATAAACACATCGGGCGAATCTTGTGTGATTCACGTACGGCATGCAAATAGCGATGGACGTTTCCGTCACTGAAATAGTAGTACACGGTATCGTTCGGCATGATCGCGACGATTATTCCGCCAAATCCCGACAAGACCACAACCCAGGCCGGTTCATCGCAGCCCAGGTAGCCGGAGACATCAAAATTCCGGAATCCGTTGTTGTACCGCATGGCCTCGAGTTCCGCGACGTGACCGGGGTCATCGGGCACACGTTGCTTGATCGCGTCAAACAAGTCCCTGTCGAGTATTTCCTCACCGTTCAGTCGCCCATCCTGTTCACCGATGAACTGAGCGAGCCGTGCAATATCGTCACGCACGAAAGTGAGTCCGAATCCCGTAAACGGCTGCGCAACCTCGTCGTAGGTGCGGCGAGTCGCCTGCGACAACAGACTCAGACCGAGCGGTTTCCAAATTCTCTCGACAAGCATGTCATCGTAAAAATCTGCTTCCGGTCCAGCAATAGACTTCAAGCGGCTGTTAATGGCTGTACCCGCCAGATACGTGTCCCAGGTGTGATAGACCAGGTGTTCTCCCGGGTCCGACTGTCGTGGGTATTCGTTGCAGGCGTAGTCAATTTTCGTCGCGTGATCGTCGCCATTAAAAAACCGGCCAGTAGTACTTGAATTTTCATCCGCATGCAGCTTGGATGACCCAAAGTGACCCGTCGTCATATCGAGCGCATGCTCGATGGTCACGCCCTGCCAGTCTTCAGCGCACTCCGGCACGTAGTCTTCTATTAATGCATCTGC
>WTCH01000264.1 GCA_013138675.1 Woeseiaceae bacterium
CCCGGACCGTAGACATTGAAATATCTTAACCCGACCACCGGAGCCCGAAGATCTGCCCGCACATGACGCACATATTGATCAAACACGAGTTTGGAGAAGGCGTATGCGTTTATCGGATTTTCGCAACCCAGGCACCCATACCGCCCTTTAGTCCGTACGCGCTTTCGAAACCCGACTGCCGCAACAATGCGACCGCCTTATTGGAGTTGATACCGGCGTCGCACACAGCGACGATCGGGGTGGATTTGTCCAATGAGTCTTTCCTGCTATCGAACTCATCAAACGGGATGTTTTTCGCGTTCACAATATGCCCACGCGCAAACGCGTCCGCGCTGCGCAGGTCTATGACCGTGGCGTCATTGTTGATCAGCGCTACGGCCTCGACCGCAGCAACGGCCACCAGGCCGCTCGCCTTGCGACGCAATTCGGAGAAGATCAGCACGAAAAAACTGATCATGAGAGCCAGCACCAGCAACATGTTATTGCTGGTGAATTCGAGAATTATGTCCATGGTTTAAGGGCGGGAGATGCGACGCCCAGCTTGTGGCAAAGGACGCATTATACCAAACTGCCGAATCATGAAAGCGCTTCAGTCCCTCTTATTCCTTGTTATTGCGGCCACTGCCGTGGCCCAAGCACAGGAAACTGGGGGCGAGCTCGCGAAAATCAAGGAGCAGGAGCTCGAAGACGTTCGCGAGAGGATTAGCGAGCTCAAAGAGAGCATGGATGAAAGCGCCGCGTCACGAGACCGCATCACGGCCGACCTGCAGGATGCAGAGGTCGAAATATCCGAGAATCGCATACGCCTCAAGGAGCTTGAGCGGGAGCGCGACTTCAGCACCCGGCGAAAAGCCGAGCTGGACGCGAAACTGGCGGAGCGCGAAGCCGAGCTCGACGAGGAGTCCGGGGAGCTGGCCGAGCAAGTCCGGGCGGCCTATATGAGCGGCAGCCAGGAGCGCATCAAGCTGCTGTTGAATCAGCGCGACCCGGCGACGCTGGGCCGGCTGATGGCCTACTATGGCTACCTGAACGACTATCGCGGCGCCAACATCGAGGCGGTCGGCAGCGCCATCCGCGAGCTTGCTGCCCTGCGTAGCGAGGTAGCGGCCGAAGAAGCGCGCATAACCAGCCTGGCAAAAACCCGGTACGCAGAACTGACGCGCCTCAATGCCGCCCAGGAAAAACGCCAGGGCCTGCTGGACAACCTGCACCAAAAACTCAGCAACGAAGGCCAGGAAGTCGACCGGCTGGCAGCACAGGAAAAAGACCTGTCACGGCTCATTGTCGAACTGACAACGATCCTGTCCGACTACCCGATCAGCTCTGAGGACCCGTTCAGCGAACACAAAGGTAGCCTTACCTGGCCGGTGGCGGGAACGCTACTGCATGATTTCGGCCAGCCACGCGTTAGCGACCGGCTGAAATGGAATGGCGTCGTGCTCGCCGCATCTCGAGGCCGCGAGGTACGTTCGGTGTATCACGGGCGTGTCATTTTCGCTGACTGGCTGGCCGGGCTTGGGTTGCTGGTCATTGTCGATCATGGCGAGAGCTACATGACGCTGTACGGATACAACGAAACGATCCTCAAGAACACGGGTGACTGGGTGGCGCCCGGAGATGTTATTGCCACCGTTGGTGACAGCGGTGGCCAAAACCAGTCGAGCCTGTATTTCGAGCTGCGACGCGGAACCCGGCCGCTGAATCCGCGTCAGTGGATCACTCGCCGCCCCGGTCAGTAAAACGTGACGCCGATGGTTAGGAGCCGCCCGGTCGCTATGATATGGTCAGAAACCCTGACCGCCCAGGAGCTGAAGGCAGGGATGCAGGAGACCCGCATGTTATTGAAAACCAGAGCGATTCTGGTTGTAGTTGTCGGCACCGTCATGGGCCTGAGCCTGTCGTTTAGCGGCGGCTTGATGGCCAACCGGCAGCCGATTGGCGATGACGAAAAGGCCATGGAGCAGGCCCGCTTGTTCGTCGAGGTCATGCGGCGCGTCAAGCGCGAATACATTGAGCCGATTGATGACGCCGAGCTGCTTGATGCGGCTATTCGCGGCATGGTCAGCGACCTGGACGCCCACTCCCAGTTTCTCGATGCGGACGAGTATCGCGACATCCGAATTAGCACAACAGGCAGTTACACGGGCATCGGCATAGAAGTGCACGACGATGACGGCATCGTGACTGTCATCACGCCAATGGCCGGCTCCCCCGCCGCACGGTCCGGTATCCGCAGTGGCGACAAGATCATCGCGGTGGACGGCAAGGCCATTGAGTCGGGCAAGCTGCACGACACGATGAGCCGTATGCGCGGCCGCGCCGGAACGAAAATCAGCGTTACCGTCGAACGGTCGGGCGACGCTATCACACACGAAATGCGCCGCGAGGTGATTCGCGTTGCCAGTGTGCATCACGAACTTCTTGGTCCGGCATACGGCTATGTTCGGGTCAATCAATTCAGTGAAACCACAGCGCGCGAACTCAGCCGTGCAATCGACGCGATGCAGGACGAAAGCGACAGCATGCTCGAGGGCATGGTGCTCGACCTGCGCAACAACCCGGGCGGTGTCCTGGATGCCGCCGTCGACGTCTCTGACCTGTTTCTCGATTCTGGCATCATCGTCTCCGCCGAGGGACGTACTGTTGATTCCCGGTTCCGTCGCTCAGCGCATCGTGGCGATGTTCTCGACGGCGCCGAAATGATCGTATTGGTTAACCAGGGCTCAGCATCTGCGTCGGAAATTGTCGCCGGCGCGCTGCAGGACCACGGTCGCGCCACGGTCGTAGGTACGACGACGTTCGGCAAAGGGCTTGTACAAACAGTTATGCCATTGTCCAAGGGCAGGGCCATCAAGCTGACGACGTCGCGATACTACACGCCATCCGGCGATTCGATTCATGAGACTGGCATCACACCGGATGTTTTCGTTGAGGAAACGCCGGGCTTTCCCGACCTGAGCCTGACAGGAATTATCGACCGCGAACTGGATTCGCAACTCGTGGCAGCCGTTGACCGGCTGCAACAACAGCGTGTGATGCACAGCAACGCTCGATGAGTCGCCGCCGGTTCCTGATCGCCGCAGTCGCCACACTGCTAACCGCTCAGGGTTCCGCCGAACCGCAGCCGCGTATCGCCATAATCATTGATGACCTTGGGTACCAGCTCGAGGCTGGCCGGCGTGCTATTCAGTTGCCCGGTCCGATCACATTTGCCGTACTACCCTGGACGCCGCACAGCCGCAGGCTTGCCGGATTCGCGCATGACAGGGGCAAAGAGGTGCTCATGCATCTGCCGCTTGAGGCGGTCAACTATGAAGGTCCCGCAGAACCGGGTGGCGTTACGCTCGACATGAGTCGCGACGTATTTCGGACGACGTTTGCGAACGCCATCGAGACAGTGCCGTTTGCGATAGGGGTTAGCAGTCACCGCGGCAGCCTGTTGACGCGCCACCCCGGGCACATGACATGGCTGATGCAGGAGATTAGCGAACGGGACGATCTTTTCTTCATAGACAGCTACACGACTCCCGAGAGCATCGCACTTAAAGTGGCGGCCGAAGAAGGCGTTTGCGCAACCCGGCGGGACGTGTTTCTGGATCACGATCGCTCCATCGAAGCCGTGGCCCGGGAGCTGGAGCGCCTCAAGGCATTGGCGCGGCGCAAGGGCCATGCTGTCGCGATCGGGCACCCGTTTCCGGAGACGCTGGAAGTGCTGGAGCGGGAGCTGCCGAAACTGGCAGCAGAGGGTATTGAACTGGTGACAATCAGCGCCTTATTGCACGCAGAAATGAACCGTACCTGATCAAAGTGTTCTAAAATGTGTGGAGTAAACAAAAGCACTGGCTGATGAAAAAGATACTCGCTGTAATCCAGGCGGCAACACTTGCCGCATTACTGACATTTGCGGTAACCGGCGATGCGCAAGACGCACCTGGTTCCAAGCACGTTGCGTGCACGATGCAATACGATCCGGTGTGCGGCGTGGACGGCAAGACCTACAGCAACGATTGCGTTGCGGGGGCCGCCGGTGTGGACGTGGCCAGCCTGGGCATGTGTGCGAGCAGTGAGTCAGGCTGCGGCGAAACCTATGATCCTATCTGCGGAATTAACGGTACGACTTATATCAATGAATGTTTTGCGCGGCTGTCCGGCGTTCAGGTGGCCGGCCTCGGTGAATGCACGCCGAATGGCTGTCCAAGCGTCGAAGATCCGGTGTGTGGATTGAACGGCAGAACGTACATCAATCGCTGCGAGGCAGATGCCGAACGCGTGCCCGTCCAGAGGATAGGCTTATGCGATAT
>WTCH01000100.1 GCA_013138675.1 Woeseiaceae bacterium
AGGAGGGAACCGACAAGAAAGTCCTCGTTATAGACAATCACGATGACTTCGGCGGTCACGCGAAACGCAACGAGTTCAAGGTAGATGGGCAGGAACTGATCGGGTATGGCGGCAGCCAGTCGCTGGAATCGCCCGGGCAATACTCGAAGCAGGCGGCGCAGCTGCTCAGAGACGTCGGCATCGAAGTCGATCGTTTCTATGACTACTTTGATCGCGATTACTTTCAACGCCAGGGCCTCGGACCCGCGATTTACTTCAGTCGTGAGGAGTACGGGAAGGACCAGACGCTGCCGAACGTGATGGGCGACTTCACGGGTAAGTTCGATTCGACCGATCTGATGAAAGTGATCGAAAGGTACCCGATATCGGACGAGTCGAAAGCATCACTCGCCGCTTTGTTGCAAAGCGAGGAGGACTACCTGGCGGGCATGAGCAATAGCAATAAGATCGAGTTGCTTCGCAGCATCAGCTACACAGACTTTCTGCGTGATCACATCGGTGTAACCGAAGAAGTGATCACGATCGTCCGGGACAGGGTGAACAGTTACTGGGGCTTCGGTCTGGATGCCCTTTCGGCGCTGGAAGGCTGGCGCATGGACCAGCCGGGTACGTTCGGGCTCGATCTCAAGCTCGATCAGGACAGTCTCTGGTCGAGTGAAGAGCCATATATTTTCCATTTTCCGGATGGCAATGCCGGGGTTGCCCGGGCGCTGGTTCGCGCGCTGATTCCTGACGCCTTGCCCGGGACAACGATGTCGGAACTTACCCTCGGGAAGGTCGACTACTCGAGGCTGGACCATGCATCGAGTGGCGCCAGGGTGCGTCTCAATTCGACAGCTGTTGACGTGCGTCATACGCCGGACCAGTCACATGTCGACGTCACTTACATACGCAACGGCAAACCCGAACGGGTTCGCGGAAAGCATGTTGTCATGGCCTGCTACAACTCGATTATTCCGCACATCGTCCCGGAGGTTTCGGCCGACCAACGTGAGGCCATCGAGTACGCGCAGAAAACGCCACTTGTCTATATCAGCGTAGCGATTCGCAACTGGCGCGCCATGGCGGAACTCGGTTGCAACAACATCTACATCCCGAAACCGTCGCTGATGTACTCCGTCGGCCTCGATTTTCCGGTCAGCGTCGGTGATTACTCGTACACACCCTCGCCGGATCATCCTGCGGTGCTGCACGGTACATTTCTTCCAACGACGCCCGACCAGGGGCTGACGCAGAAGGAGCAGAATCACCTGGGTCAGAAACGCATCTTCGGGATGAGTTTCAATGACTACGAGTCGCAAGTAATCCGCCAGCTGGATGGCGCACTAGGTCGGGCCGGGTTTGACGTTGAGCGCGATATCGCGGCTCTGACCGTGAATCGCTGGCCGCACGGTTACGCCTACGAGTACAACGACCTTTTTGACCCGCGCGAGTACGGCCCTGAAAATGGGCCGCATATCGCCGGCAGGGCACAAATCGGGCGCATATCGATCGCCAATTCGGATTCCAGTGCCTATGCCTACGTGGACGGCGCTATTGATGCCGCTTACAGGGCGGTTCAGGAGCAGATAGGACTGTAGGAGCGGCTTTAGCCGCGAAACCCTTGTCGCGGCTAAAGCCGCTCCTACATGTAACCTTTCCTGTCGCCCGGGACTACAAGCAGGTAAGACAAACACACTCTGAGGTCATGCTCATGCGTAATTTTCGTTATCTGGTCATTTTCTTCCTGTTTGCCGCGCCGGCAGCCGCGCTTTCGGCGCTGGGCCCGGGGGACCTCCCGGACACGTCCAAATGGTATTTCCATGCAGACTTCAAGGAGATGCGTTCGACCGAGGCCGGACAGCACGTGTATGGCTGGCTGCAAAAAGAGGTTTTCGAGGACGTGCGTGAAGACGCAGGCATCGATCTCGACAAGGAAGTTGACTACCTGACGGCGTTTGCCACTGAGGATGACGGTCTCGTGGTCATCATCGAGGGCAATATCAGCCAGGATACCGAGGACAAGGTTATGGCGAAGGGCGCAGCAAACGGCTCCCTCGACAAGTTCGGCTCGGGAAACAAGACCTTCTTCCACATCAAGGACGACGATATCGACATCGACGGTGGCAACATCGAGATTGATATGGACTCCTTCGACGATGGCGCGTTTTTCAGCTTTGCCATCAAGAACAAGCTGCTGGTTACCTCGACGCAGGAACGCATGGAGGCCCTCCTGGCAGACAAGGGCAAGGTAACGGGCGTACGCGGCGAGAAGGGTCAGCTGTTCGTTCTCAGCGCAGAGCGCAACCTGATGCAGGCCGGCGCGCGCACCGACGAGTTCGACGGTGACGGCGATTGGGATTCAAATATCCTGCGAAATACCGAACAGGCTGCCCTGCTGATCGCGGACCAGGCCGGCAAGATCGCAATCGAAGCACAACTCGTGACGACCGAAGCGGAAATGGCCGAGTCGCTCGCCAGCATCGTGCGCGGTCTGATTAGCTTGCAGGTGTTCAATGACGACATGGATCCGGAGATTGCGACCTTTCTGCAGAACACAGATGTTGATGTCGATGGCAACAAGTTGACGATCAGCGTTGCACTGGATCCCGAGGTGGTCGTCGCGGCGATTGAATGATGTGACTAACGAAGCGGCACTGATTGATGCAGCCAGGAACGGGTCGGCCGCGGCCTTTACCGATCTCGTGGGCGCCTACCGCGAGGGGCTGCTGCGCTTCCTGTTGACGCGCTCATCAAGCTTCGCCGATGCCGAGGACGCGCTGCAGGATACGCTGATCAATGCCTACCGTTACCTGCATAGCTACGATGCACGCTGGCGCTTCAGTACCTGGCTATACCGCATCGCAATCAACAATGCTGCCAGGCAAAAAACCATCGACACGGTTGAGCTGGGTGACCTCAGTGATGGCGGGGACGATCCGTTGCGGCAGTGCATCGAGGCCTCCGAACGGGAAAACCTGTGGCTGTCGGCACGCCGTAGCCTGACGGACGAGGTCTATGCCGCGATGTGGCTGCGGTACGTCGAGGACATGTCGATCAACGATATTTCGGCTGCCCTTGAAAGGTCCGTTTCCTGGACCAAGGTAAACCTGATGAGAGGGCGTAAGACCCTCAATGCAGAATTCAACAAAGTCGCTACTGACGAAAAGAGTAAGGCCTATGGATAAGCTCGCCAAACAACTACGCAATGACGCACACAGAATCGAATGTTCTGTTTCCGAGGAACTCGATGATCGCATTCGTGCGTCACTCGAAGGCATTCAGCCCGAGTCGGTGCAACGCCCCCGGCGCGAATCGAAATCATTCTCGTTCTGGTGGGCGAGCAGCCTGACCGGTGTGGCAGCAGCGATCGCCGTGATTGCATTCATCAATTTGCAGGCGCCGGGACCCGGCTCAGTTGCGACCGAGTCTAATCCGCAGCCGCTTGTTATCCCGACTGTTCAGTGGCGCACCGAAACGGCCGTGTTTACGAGTCCTCTCGAACAGGAGCTCGAGGATTTGCAGGCCGATCTCAAGAAAGCAGAAGAGGCTGTCAAGCAAGACATCGACCGTCTGTTTTAGTATCCTTCGGTTTATACGTATAAGAAGACTGGCGGCGGGGGTAATGTCGTCAGCGAAAAAATCCGCGTTGAACAACCAAAGGGTGCATGAAGTATGCCTTTAGCTGTAGTTTTGATCCTGCTCGTTGTCGGCTCCCTCATTTTTCACGTTGTCAGTCCCTGGACTTTCACCCCGTTGGCTTCCAACTGGGCGATGATCGATTTCACGATCGATATCACGTTCTGGGTGACGGGTGCCGTGTTCGTGGCGGTCAACCTTTTCATGGCGTATTGCATCATCAAGTTTCGCCACAAGAAAGATGCTCGGGCGACCTACGAGCCGGAGAATAAAAAGCTCGAAACCTGGCTGACTGTAATGACAGCAGTCGGTGTTGCCGCAATGCTGACGCCCGGCTTGTTCGTTTGGGCGAATTTCGTCAATGTGCCCGAGGACGCCCACGAGGTTGAAGCCGTTGGCCAGCAATGGCACTGGAGCTATCGTTACCCGGGCGAGGACGGCAAATTCGGTGAGGTCGATGCCGAACGCATCAGCGTCGACAACCCGTTCGGAATGGATCCCGATGACCCCAACGGCCAGGACGACGTGCTGGTCAAGCACCCCGAGGCACGCATTCCGATCGACCGCCCGGTGAAATTCCTGCTGCGTTCCAAGGACGTGTTGCATGACTTCGCAATCGCTCAGTTCCGAGTGAAGATGGACCTCGTGCCAGGCATGGAAACGTTCCTCTGGTTGACGCCGAACAAGCTGGGTCGATTTGAAGTGCTTTGCGAAGAACTCTGTGGCATGGCTCACCACACGATGCGCGGAGCCGTGATTGTCGCTGAGCAGGACGACTTTGACGCCTGGCTTGACGCGCAACCAACGTACGCCGAAATCAACGCTATACCGGCAGGCAATGCGACAGTTGGTGCAGCTCAGTACACCGTATGTGCGGCCTGCCACGGTGCACAAGGCGCGGGTCTCGCGGCACTGAACGCACCAAAGATTGCGGGACAAAGTGCCTGGTACCTGAGAACGCAGCTCAACAATTACAAGAGCGGCGCTCGTGGTGCTCATCCGGAAGACACATTTGGCAAGCAAATGGCGCCGATGGCCGCGACGCTGGTCGATGATGCCGCTATTAACAACGTCATCGCCCACATCCAGACGCTGCCAGACAATCCTTCGCCGGCCACGATCGAAGGTGACGTCGACAACGGTGCACGTTTGTACAGAGTCTGCGCCTACTGCCACGGCGGTCAGGGGCAGGGTGTTCAGGCCTTGAATGCGCCGCGTGCTGCGGGCATGACGGACTGGTATTTGGCTCGGCAATTGGAGAACTTCCAAGACGGAATCCGCGGGGCGCATCCGATGGACTTTTACGGTTTCCAGATGGGCCTGATGGCCAACGTGCTGCATTCGGAGCAGGACATCAAAGATATCGTCGCTTACATAAATACGCTTTAATAGGATAGACGCATGGGATACGTTGCAATCGCTGATCGCGATCATGAAGTAGAACATCACGATCCGCAGACGTTCATTACCAAGTACATCTGGAGTCAGGACCACAAGGTCATCGCGATCCAGTACGGTCTGACGGCAATATTCGTCGGGCTGATCGCGCTCGGCCTGTCGGCGATGATGCGCCTGCAGTTGGGATTCCCCGACTCGTTCTCGTTCATCAATCCTGAGAACTATTACCAGTTTGTCACGATGCACGGCATGATCATGGTGATCTACTTGCTTACCGCATTGTTCCTGGGCGGTTTCGGCAACTACCTGATTCCGTTGATGGTCGGCTCGCGGGACATGGTATTCCCGTTCCTCAATATGCTCAGCTACTGGGTATACCTGGTGTCAGTCATCATCCTGCTTATCAGTTTCTTTGTTCCGGGCGGCTCGACGGGCGCGGGTTGGACGCTCTATCCACCGCAAGCGATTTTGCCCGGCACGCCGGGCGTGGAATGGGGCATCCTGCTGATGCTGGCGTCATTGGGCGTATTCATCATCGCGTTCACGATGGGTGGCCTCAACTACGTTACGACTGTCTTGCAGGCGCGTTGCCGCGGCATGACGCTGATGCGCATGCCACTTTCGGTCTGGGGAATCTTCATCGCAACTATCCTCGGCCTGCTGGCATTTCCAGCCTTGCTGGTCAGCGCCATCATGATGTTGCTCGACAAAACGATGGCCACGAGTTTCTTTATGCCGGCGATCAGTTCGATGGGCGTCGATCCGGGCCACACAGGCGGCAGCCCGATTCTGTTCCAGCACCTGTTCTGGTTCTTCGGCCATCCTGAGGTTTACATCGTTGCGTTGCCGGCGTTCGGCATCGTTTCTGACCTCCTGAGTACGCACGCTCGCAAGAATATTTTCGGCTATCGCATGATGGTCTGGGCCATTATTGCTATTGGCGGGTTGAGCTTTGTCGTCTGGGCGCATCACATGTACGTCAGCGGTATGAACCCGTACTTTGGTTTCTTTTTCGCGACGACCACACTGATCATCGCGGTGCCGACGGCGCTCAAGGTTTACAATTGGGTATTCACGCTCTGGGAAGGCAATATTCATCTCAGGGTGCCGATGCTGTTTGCCATCGGTTTCGTGTTTACCTTTATTCATGGCGGCCTGACGGGCCTGTTCCTCGGTAACGTAACCATCGACTTGCCGCTATCGGACACCTACTTCGTTGTCGCCCACTTCCATATGGTCATGGGGGTGTCGCCAGTACTCGTGGTATTCGGCGCTATTTATCACTGGTGGCCAAAGATTACGGGCCGCATGTACAGCGAAAAACTCGGCAAGTGGCATTTCTGGATGACCTTCCTCGGCACCTATTCGATTTACCTGCCGATGCATTACCTTGGTTTTGCGGGCGTGCCGCGGCGCTATTTCGCGATGGGCAATACCGACTTCATGCCGGCATCGGCGCAGGACCTGAATGCGTTTATTACCATGGCCGCCTTGTTTGTCGCGGTCACGCAAATTCTGTTCTTCGTGAACGTAATCTGGAGTTTGCGTAAAGGGCCCAAAGCCGACCCGAACCCCTGGGATGCAACGACGCTCGAATGGCAGACGCCAGACACTCCGCCGAAGCACGGTAACTGGGGCCATGAGCTGCCTGAGTGCCACCGCTGGGCGTATGACTACAGCGTGCCAGGTTACAAGGACGACTTCATTCCGCAGAACGTTCCCGCTGAAGACGCGCCGGTCGGTCGCCAACACGGCGTCGAGGAGCACTAGGAAAGCGACATGGAAATCGGCCTCATTGTTCTGGCGACCATGCTCGCCATGCTGCTCGGATGGTTGCTCAAGCAATCATTCAACACGACGCCGTGGATAGCGGAAGCGGTCGAAGAGTCCGCATATCAGGCGCCATTTAACGCAAGGCCTAAATTGGTCGCGCTAACGACCTTCCTCGCCGTCGCCACGTCGTTTTTCGCCCTGATCCTCAGCGCGTACTCGCTGCGTATGGAGCTCGGCGACTGGGTTCCGATGACGGAACCGTCGATCCTGTGGACCAACACTGTGTTGCTAATCCTGGCGAGCGTTGTTTTCCAGTGGACGCGTAATCATGCCGTGAACGGCAACGCCGACCGTATCAAGCCGGGTCTGTTGCTGACTGGTGCGCTCACGACCGCATTTCTTGCGGGTCAGTGGCTGGCATGGCAGGAACTCAATGCCAGCGGCCAGTACCTGACAGTGAACCCGTCGAATGCGTTTTTCTTCCTGCTCACAGGCCTGCATGGCCTGCATATTCTCGGCGGTATGTACGTCTGGGCGCGTGCAACGGTCAGGACCTTTGGTGGTCAGGAAATGGACGTCGTCAAGCACAGCGTCGAGCTCTGCACTATTTACTGGCATTTCCTGTTGCTGGTGTGGCTCGTTTTATTCGGGTTAATGTTATCAACCTAGGCCTTGTTCATATTTCTCGGGGTTATCTATGTCAGAAGCGGTAGCGGAACCAACAAGCGGATCAGGCCTTGTAGAGGACTGGTCGCGGGATAAGCAGGTCTTCGGCGTGCCCTGGGGCAAGGCGATGATGTGGATCTTCCTGCTCAGTGACACGTTCATCTTCAGTTGTTTTCTCGTTGGCTATATGTCCGTGCGCATTGCGACGACGGACCCGTGGCCGAACCCGAGCGAGGTGTTCGCGCTGACGATGTTCGGCAAGAGTATTCCGCTGATCCTGATCGCGATCATGACGTTCATCCTCATTACTTCATCCGGCACGATGGCACTCGCGGTCAATATGGGGTATCGCAAGAACCGCAAGGCGACGTTCTGGCTCATGGTTGCGACCGCAGTTCTTGGCGCCTCATTCGTCGGTATGCAGGCTTTCGAGTGGACCAAGTTGATATCGGAAGGTGTCAGACCGTGGGAGAATCCGTTCGGCGCCGCACAATTCGGCTCCAGCTTTTTCATGATCACCGGCTTCCACGGCATGCACGTATCGGCAGGTGTCATCTATCTTCTGGTTATCGCCAACCGGGTGCGTAACGGTTTTTACGAGAGGCGCGGCGGTAACTACGAAATCGTTGAGATAACGGGCCTGTACTGGCACTTTG
>WTCH01000017.1 GCA_013138675.1 Woeseiaceae bacterium
CAAACGCATAAGGGAATTATTGTCTGTTACGGTAACTCTGATTCGCTGTGTTCAAATCTTAGATGCGCACGCCACGGAGTTGGTTGCAATCAAAAACGAATAATGCGCTCGCATATGCCGAAAACAGAGTTTCGAATGCAACTAAATTGCCTGCCTGCCGTTTGGCTCAGGACAGGAACATCGCGTACGCAGGGTTGTCGCTTTCTTCCCAGTGTGCATACCCGAGTTCGGCGAGATGCGCTTCCAGGCGGTCGGTGTCGCCTTCCGGGACATCGATGCCCGCGAGAATGCGGCCATAGTCCGAACCGTGATTTCGATAATGAAACAGGGTGATATTCCAGTCGTTGCCGACGGCGTTAAGAAAATCGAGGAGTGCACCCGGCCGCTCGGGAAATTCAAATCGAAACAGGCGTTCGTTCTCTACGCCGGTTGAGCGGCCCCCGACCATGTGGCGCACGTGCAGCTTTGCCATTTCGTTATTGCTCAGGTCTTCGACCGGATACCCGCCATCGCGGAGTTTTGAGACGAGTTCGTGTTGTTCTTGTTCACCACCACTCAGTTGAACGCCAACAAAAATATGTGCCTTCCGTGAGTTGCTGTATCGATAATTGAATTCGGTTACTCCGCGTCGACCAAGCATCTCGCAAAACCGTTTGAAACTGCCCGGCTCTTCCGGGATTTCCACGGCAAGTAGCATTTCAGTGTGTTCGCCCACCGCAGCACGCTCTGCGATGTGCCGCAGGCGATCGAAATTGACGTTGGCGCCACAATTAATCGTGACGAGTGTTTGCCCGGAGATGTCGTTGTCGGCGACATATTTCTTGAGTGCCGCAACACTGAGTCCGCCGGCGGGCTCAACAATAGAGCGGGTGTCTTCAAAAATGTCGCGAATAGCAGCGCATATCTGGTCGGTGTCGACCGTGATGAACTCGTCCACGTGTTGTTGGCAAAGCCGAAACGTCTCATCGCCGACGCGCCGCACCGCTACGCCGTCAGCAAAAATACCTACGTGATCAAGAACGACAGGCTTGCCGGCTGCAATGGAGTCGCGCATAGCCGCGGAGTCTGCGGGCTCTACGCCGATAATGCGGACGTCAGGCTGCACGGCTTTGACATAGCTTGCGATACCGGCGATCAGTCCGCCGCCGCCGACCGGTACAAACAGAGCATCGATGTCGCCGTCAATCTGATCAAGTATCTCCATACCGATCGTGCCCTGGCCTGCAATGACCTCGGGATCATCGAACGGGTGAATGAAGACGTAGCCGTGCTCCTTCTCGAGCGCGCGCGCATGCGCATAGGCATCGTCATAGGTATCGCCGAACAGGATGACATCACCATCCAGCGCCTTCACAGCATCGACCTTGATCGACGGCGTCGTAACAGGCATTACGATGACAGACCGAATGCCCCGCCGCTTCGCGGCCAGCGCAACGCCCTGCGCGTGGTTCCCGGCCGAACTACAGGTGACCCCGTTCGCCAGCTCGCTGTCAGACAGAGAAGCGAGCTTGTTGTACGCGCCACGAAGCTTGAACGAGAAGACAGGTTGCAGGTCTTCGCGCTTCAGCCAGACGCGATTATTGAGTCGAGCCGACAGATTGTTCGCGAGCTCAAGTGGGGATCGGATCGCGACATCGTAGACCGACGCGTTCTGAATCCGTTCCAGGTAATCAATTTCGCTCATTGTCCGCTCAATACTGAAGTGCCAGAGCGGTTATCGCACACACGGGCAACGCTCGCAAACGGGCGTGTATTCGTGGCGGATACGCCGCATAATCAGGCAAATGGACAAGTTGCTGATTACGAACTCACGCCTGATCAATGAAGGCGAGATCCGGGACGCCGATGTGCTTGTCGTCGGCGATCGTATCGAGAAGATCGCCGCGTCAATCGACGCCGACGAGGGCACTGAGGTTATTGATGCGGGCGGGCGCTTTCTTATGCCTGGCATGATCGACGACCAGGTGCACTTTCGCGAGCCCGGCCTGACCCACAAGGGCGACCTGGCGACGGAGTCCGCAGCTGCAGCTGCGGGCGGCATTACCAGCTTCATGGATATGCCGAACGTGAATCCACTGACGACCACAAGCGAAGCTCTGGCGGACAAGTATCGTGTTGCCGAGAACCGGTGCTCGGCGAACTACGGCTTCTACCTTGGTGGAACGAATCAGAACATCGAGGAAATTAAGAGACTTGTCGTTGGTGAAGCGTGCGGCATCAAAGTCTTCATGGGCGCTTCAACCGGCGATATGCTTGTCGACGATCCGGTAGTGCTGGAGCAAATCTTCGAGCACGCGCCGGTAATGGTTGTTACGCATTGTGAGCACTCGCCAACAATCTGGGAAAATGAGGCGCAAGCGAAGAAAGAATTCGGCGAGGACGTGCCGATGTCCGAGCACCCGAAAATTCGCTCCGCCGCTGCGTGCCTGCGATCGTCGAGCATGGCAATTGATCTCGCGCGCCGGCACGATGCGCTGCTGCATGTATTGCACCTGACCACTGCGATCGAGATGGACCTTTTCTCCAAGGCGCATCGCTCGGAGAAACGCATCACGGCGGAAGTCTGTGTCCATCATCTCTGGTTCGACGAATCCCGTTACGCGGAGCTTGGCACGTGGATCAAGTGCAACCCGGCGATCAAGTCGGCCACGGATCGCGAGGCATTGGTCGCTGCGCTGAATGAGGGCCGCATTGACATCATCGCGACTGATCACGCACCGCATACAGCCGATGAGAAAAACGGCAGCTATTTCAAGGCACCGGCCGGGCTGCCGCTCGTCCAGCATGCGCTATTGATGTTGTTTGACCTTGCCAAAGCCGGGGAGGTCAGTCATGAGTTGATTGTCGACCGTGCCTGTCATGCGTCGGCCGACCTTTTTGGTGTGCGGGACCGCGGCTACGTTCGCGAGGGTTACTTCGCTGATCTCGTCATCGTTGACACGGACAGACCTTACAAAGTCGACAAGTCGAACGTGCTCTGTAAATGTCACTGGTCGCCGTTTGAGGGACATACATTTTCGTCGACGATTGATACCACGATTGTCAATGGCGTGGTCGCCTATCGACAAGGTGAATTGACGGATGCCATCGCGGGTCAGCGGCTTGAATTCACTCGCCCGCGTTAGGTCAAACTAAAGTATTTACTTTCCAGTCGATCCCGTTATGCTAGCGCCCAACTAGGGATCGGACTCAATGTCGGCTGCATGATAATGTCCGGCGCGAGCATGCAATGAAACCGACTGATACCTCCAACCCTGAGTACTTCCACAAGGTCGTCGATTGCCAGTGGGCATGTCCCGCGCACACCGATGTTCCTGAGTATATTCGGCTGATCGCCCAGGGGCGCTTCAGCGACGCGTATAGTGAGAATCGCAAGTCAAATGTCTTTCCAGGCATCCTGGGCCGGGTCTGTGACCGTCCATGCGAACCGGCTTGTCGTCGCGGCCGTATCGAGGATCGTCCGGTGGCTATCTGCCGCCTCAAGCGCGTGGCCGCGGACCATCGTGGCGATGTCACTGCCTCACTACCCAAAGCTCCACAGCAGACTAATGGTAAGCGTGTTGCCTTAATTGGCGCGGGCTGTGCCTCATTGACGGTTGCCAATGATCTCGCACCACTCGGTTATGAAGTCACCATCTTCGAAGCCCTCGAGAAGACCGGTGGTCTGATGCGGACCAACATCCCGCAGTTCCGCCTGCCGCCCAACGTGCTTGATGAAGAGATTGGCTACATTCTCGATATGGGTGTCGACCTGAAGATGAATCATCGTATCGACAGCATGAAGGACTTGCTCGACGACGGCTTCGACGCAGTTTTCGTCGGTACGGGCGCACCCAGGGGCAAGAATCTGGAAGTTCCGGGCCGTTACGACTCCGAGAATATCCATATCGGCATCGACTGGCTCGAGTCGGTCGCATTCGAGCATATTGAGAAAATCGGTGAAAAGGTCTTGATTATCGGCGTTGGCAACACGGCGATGGATTGTTGCCGGACATCGCTGCGAATCGGCGCCAAAGATGTGAAGGTCATGGCGCGCAAGCCGCGCGGTTTCTTCAAGGCGTCCGATTGGGAGCTTGAGGACGCCGAGGAAGAAAACGTCGAGATCATCGTCAACCACTCGCCCAAAGAATTCGTCCTTGACGACGGCAAGCTCATTGGCATGACCTTCGAGTTGATGGAGTACAACGTCGATGAGCAGGGAGGCATCGATCGCGGCACCGTAACAGGCGAAGTGACCATTCCCTGTGATGACGTCATCCTGGCAATCGGCCAGGATAATGCGTTTCCGTGGATCGAACGTGACATCGGCATTGAATTCGATAAATGGGAATGCCCGGTCGTCGATGAAGAGACGATGATGTGTTCTCGCGACGGTATTTTCTTCGGCGGAGATTCCGCGTTCGGACCCAAGAACATCATTTGGGCTGTTGCGCATGGCCACGAGGCGGCGATCTCGATTCACAAGCACTGCCACGGTGAAAGTCTCAAGGACCGGTTGCCAGATGGTGTGAACCTGGCCAGCCAGAAAATGGGCATGCACGAATGGAGCTATTCGAACGATTACGATCCGGCAGCCAGGCGCCTGATGCCGCATGTCGACCTCAAGGAGCGTTTCAAGAAGCTCGATATCGAGGTAGAGCTGGGATTCACGGCGGAACAGGCGATCCAGGAAGTCGAACGCTGTCTTAATTGTGATATCCAGACGGTGTTCGCTGCGAAGCTGTGCATCGAGTGCGATGCCTGCATCGACATTTGCCCGGTCAACTGCCTGACCATCGCCGAAAACGGTGATGAGGCCGATTTGAGGACACGCCTGTCGGCACCCGCCGAAAATCGCGAGCAGGCTCTGTATGTCTCCGAAGATTTGCCACAGACGAGCCGCGTCATGGTCAAAGATGAGGACCTCTGCGTTCATTGCGGCCTTTGTGCGGAACGCTGCCCAACGGGCGCATGGGACATGCAGAAATCGACGGTATTGCTACCGTACGCAAGCGACGAAGCCGCCGGTGAGCAACAGGATGCTGCGGCGCCGGCCGCCTAACAGAGTATTAACGTGGCCTCAGTCAACGACGTTGTCATCAAGATAGGTACGGTCAACGGCACCGGGTCAGCGAGCGCGAATGGCCTGCTGATGAAGTCGATTTTCCGCATGGGCATTCCCGTCGTCGGCAAGAACTATTTTCCGTCCAATATCCAGGGGCTGCCGACATGGTATGAGATCCGGGTAACCAGCGACGGCTACCAGGCACGTTCAAATCGCGTCGACCTGATGGTTGCGATGAACGCACAGACCTATGCCCGAGATCTTACCGAGCTCGCACCGGGCGGTTGGCTGGTCTACGACTCGACCTGGCCGCGCAGCAAGCTGCTGGATCGTGACGACGTAACCGTGCTCGGGATTCCTCTGTCGAAAATGTGTAATGAGAATTTCGATGGTGCGCGTGCGCGCATCCTGATGAAAAACATTGCATATGTCGGCGCGGTGGCGGCGCTGCTCGACATCGATCTCGATACGATTAAAAAATTGATTGAAGAAACATTCGCGTCGAAACCACACCTTATCGATTCGAACATGCTGGCGATTCACCTCGGCTACGATTACGCGACGGAGAATTTCGTTTGCCCGCTGCCGATGAAAGTCGAAGGGATGGACAAGACCAAAGGGCATATCATCATCGACGGTAATACTGCGGCGGGTCTCGGCTGCATGTACGCCGGGGCGACTGTTGGCGCCTGGTACCCAATTACACCGTCAACGTCTCTGATGGACGCGTTTCGGTCGTTCTGCTCCAGGTACCGGGTCGACGAAGAAACCGGCAAACGCACCTACTGCATCATCCAGGCTGAGGACGAGCTCGCGGCGATTGGAATGGTTCTCGGCGCGAGCTGGAACGGTGCCAGGTCGTTTACGCCGACCAGTGGCCCGGGCATTTCGCTGATGAGCGAATTCCTGGGGTACGCCTACTATGCGGAATTGCCGGCCGTCGTTTTTAATGTGCAGCGAACGGGCCCATCCACCGGTATGCCCACGCGCACGCAACAGGCCGACATACTGAGTTGCGCGTACGCTTCTCACGGCGACACGAAACACGTACTGCTGTTCCCATGCGATCCTGCTGAATGTTTCACGACGGCCCAGGACGCTTTTGATTTTTCGGAGCGCCTGCAGACACCGGTCATGGTGTTGTCGGATCTCGACATCGGCATGAACGACTGGATGGTGCCTGATCTTGATTTCGATGACAGCCGTATTCCGGATCGCGGCAAGGTGCTGAGTGCCGATGATGTCGAGAATATGGAGAAGTTTTACCGCTACCTCGATGTCGATGGCGACGGCATACCGTATCGTACGTTGCCCGGTCAGAACCCCAAAGGCTCGTATTTTACGCGTGGCTCGGGCCACACGAAGTACGGCGCTTACACCGAAAATTCGGACGACTATCAGGAAGTTATTGATCGCCTGTTACTGAAATGGGAGACGGCACGATCGATTGTGCCCGAGCCCGAAATACACTATTCCAAGTTCAACAAAGCCGGGATACTGTGCGTTGGAAGTTCGGACGGTGCGTGCAAGGAGGCGCTCGATCGGCTCAGTGCACAGAATATTTCGATGAACTATTGTCGTGCCAAAGCGTTCCCGTTCAGCGCCTCGGTGAGGGAATTCATCGAACAACACGATGTCATCTACGTCGTCGAACAGAATCGTGATGCGCAGCTGCGCACCTTGCTGATGCTGGATTGCGATGCGGATCCGAAGAAACTCGTTTCGGTGCTGCATTACAACGGCATGTCTCTGAATGCCGAATTCGTATCAAGGCGGATACTCGAAGAGCACTCCAAAGGGCAGGCCGCATGACCTATATCGCCAAACCGAAGGTTTCTCACCCCGGCATGCCACGGAATTCGCTCGGCCTGACGGCCAGGGAATATGAGGGTGCTGTGTCGACACTGTGTGCCGGTTGTGGCCATGACTCGGTAACAGCGGCGATCATCCAGGCGGTCTTCGAGTTGAATATCGAGCCGCATATGCTCGCAAAAATGAGCGGGATCGGCTGCTCGTCCAAAACGCCGGCCTATTTTGCAAGCCAGTCACATGGCTTCAATTCGGTTCACGGTCGCATGCCGTCGGTGACGACAGGAGCGAATGCGGCGAATCGCAAACTGACTTACATAGGTGTTTCAGGCGACGGTGACTCGTTGTCGATCGGCGCCGGCCAGTTTGTGCACGCGATCCGGCGCAACCTGAATATGTGCTACATCATTGAGAACAACGGCGTCTATGGTCTGACTAAGGGCCAGTTCTCAGCGTCAGCCGATATTGGCACCAAGCCGAAGAAAGGCCTGCCCAACCAGCAGGAACCTATCGACCCGGTGAGTTCGGCGATCGCGCTCGGCGCAACCTATATCGCGCGCAGCTTTTCGGGTGACAAGGACCAACTGGTACCGCTCATTCAGGGCGCGCTACTGCATGACGGGTTTGCTCTCGTGGACGTTATCAGTCCATGCGTGACCTTCAATGATCACGAAGGATCGACGAAGAGCTATGCGCATACGCGCAAGTTTTACCACCATGTTGTTGAGGCCGACTACGTGCCGCCCGCCGAAGCAATCAAGGCGCAGTATGACGAAGGCTCGGCTATGCCGATTGAATTGCATGACGGCAGCAAGATTGTACTTCGCAAGATCGAGAGCGAATATGATCCGACGAGCCGTGCCAAGGCATTCAAGTATTTGCGCGAGCGTTTCAATGCGGGCGAGATAACGACGGGGTTGTTGTACGTCGATGATTCGCGCAAGGAAATGCACGACCTGATGGGCAATATCGAGACGCCGCTGTCCGAGTACCCTCTCGAAAAGTTGCAACCGGGTAACGCCGAGCTCAAGAAGATCCTGTTGCGCTACCGCTAGTTTAACCCCTTGAACAAAAAACCCCGGCGATTGGCCGGGGTTCTGTTGTTATCGACCTAAAATTTCCGATTGAAATTCACTGCCAGAGGCGTTTCCACCAGGGCACGTCAACGGACTCGGGAACGACTCCATCGATAGTGTCGATCTTGCCGCGAATATCGTTGATATCCCAGCCGGTCAGGTTCGCGAGTGTCTGCGCCTCACGCTCCTGGCGCTCTTTGACGGCGGCCTTGTAGGCCGATGCATCGCAACTCGAGTTGCCCTTCCAGGGGTGGCGGATCACGTAGCGACCCTGGTAGTTCTGCCGGTCGCCGGTTTCCTGGAACATCAGATCCTCGGGGAAATGATTCTTGTCATAACGGACGTGCAGGCGCGTGACAAAGACATTCTGTGCCTGTCCGCCTTTACCAACCCGACCGTCCTGCGAGCCGTCAACCCAGAACACGCCGAGCTGGCGTAGCTCATCACTGCTCAGCGGATCGGCTGCACATGGGTCGCACCAGGCCATATCCCAGGCATATTCGAGGAATACGCCGCGCTCATTTTCCTTGAGAGTCTGTTTCTCAAACATCGCGCGATAGAAATCGGAAAACTCTGCCTGTATGAACTCCGGCACTTCTGTGTCGGTCGGCAACTTGACCGTACGATAGTTCGTCGTCTCAACCCGACCTGTACGAGTCAGCGTGTAGACGTATAGTTCTTGTTTGCCGTTGGCGTTCAATGTGCCGAGCCGGATCGGCAGCATGAACTTGTTGCTCTCGTAGGCCACTTGCAAGGGACGCAGGTATGAATAGCCGAGCTTCGCCCGTTCCTTGAGGTTTACTTTGGCGACAAAGAAGCGCATGTCCTGCCTTAGATAGCTGTCGACAACGGCTTCAGCACCTTTAGGGATGCGATAGTCGTTTTCGTCGAGCCACTCGATCAAGCCACTGCTTTCTTCGGCCGACAAAATAAGAATGTCGTACTCGCCAACCGTATAGCTCGCCTCGATTGTTACGCCGCGGGAACGGCCAACTTCTTCCTCAAGTACCTGCGCCGCTCTCGGGAACGCCGAGTCGGACGACATGCTCTTGAGTTCGTATCGTGAGCACGGATCCGGATCGTGGTATTCAACGAGCCGTGGTGCTGTGTAGGCATCGAGATGCTCTACCACCGCGCGATCGGCAACGTTGATCTGTTCACGTTCGATGAATGTCGGCACCGGGATGACGACCGCAAAGTCTTCGACCTCTCCCTGGAAGTCATTTGCCATCGTGATGACCATGCGATCGTCATCGCGAACGAGGACGACCTGTGAGGCGCTGTTAAACAGGCTTGTATCGGCGCGGGCGACGTAAAAACCGCAAAACGCCTGCGCCGTTGTCGAGATCGCGATCGTCACCATTGCGACGCTCGCCGTGATTATGAATTTCATCAGTACACTCCTTTGATTTGACTGGCCGAACCGGCAGCCGGTTGTTCCCATCGATAAAGCTGGCCGCGGGAAATGGCATCAATCATTGGTACGAATGGTGCCGAGATAATTAACGCGAGAATTGGCCCGTTGGGTTCGTAGAAGATGAACTGAATGCTGTATGCGATGGATGCAACGAGAGCGCCGAACGCGATTCGTCCAACAGGCGAATTAGGTGAGGTTTTGGGGTCCGAGATCATGAAGAACGCGAATATGAGCAGCGCACCGTTCTGCAGCTGGTGCAGCGGAATGCTCAATGGATCCCCGAGCCAAAGTGCGCGGGCCGCCAGTAGCAGGCCGTAGGCCGCGATAAACGCGATCGTCGTCTCAGCTCGCCGCGCACGCGTCAGGACAAGGAAACCGAGGCAGGCAAGCGCGAGTGCGCCGATCGTGGCGCTGCCCCACTGTCCGGAGGATACCCAGGCGTTGTCGCTCAGCAGCATCAGTGCAACGAGTGCGACGTTCGCAGGATTAAAGACATGCTTGCCGCGCACCCTGACCAG
>WTCH01000028.1 GCA_013138675.1 Woeseiaceae bacterium
TGGATGGACGATGCGTTTCTGAAGCACATGCACCGTCACGCAGATGAACTCGACGATCTCAATCTTGCCCTCGCGGATGGCGACCTCGATGCGGCCATAACGTCAGCCAACTGGTTGTCGCGGCACGACGGGGTTAGCGGTATCCCGCCCGAATGGCAGCTATACCTGGTTGACATGCGCGAGGCAGCCGACGCCGTTGCGGAAGCGACTAGTCTCGAGGCAGCACGCCTCCCCGCGGAGCGTATTACCGACAATTGCCAAGGTTGCCATATTGCCGCCGGAATCGTTGACGATTAGCGGTTACAGAGGACATTCGTCAGGCGCGACCTGGTAGCCGGCACAGCCGGAAAGGCTGGCGTTTATGGCTATCCCCAAGCGAGAAGCCCGGCGGGCTGCTAGAAAGAAATGGTAGCCAACACGAAGCCACATGTGCAAATCGCACCGAACACCGTAAACGGGTCATCGGTCGCGATCAAGTGAGCTTTTGGCACCCATCAGCACCCGATTAAAAAGGTTCGGGTTATGAATTTAACGGTATAGTTTGGTTTGCCACACCTCTGTTAAACCAACACAACCGCGCTCAGTCATGCGCAATCGTAGACGTGCTTCTCGTTAGATAGATAGGTCAGCAATAGACTTGAAAACAATGCGGATTACAGTTCTTTGTATTCTTGTTTCGGTATGGCGAGTTGCAGCAGCAGATATTGCCTTCGATATTCGTGGCGTTGATGACCCCCTGAAGACAAATATTCTGACGCATGTCGATTCTCCTTTCCTGAGATCGACGTTACGACCGACTGACCAGGACTTCGACCATGTACTGGCAGTAACCGTTAGCAAGGCGGAGGCATCACTGCGCCCCTATGGTTATTACGCTGCTGAGGTAAGCGGACGTGCTCGAACGAACCCGCAGGGCCAGACAATTGTCCAGCTCAACGTGACTCCCGGACCTCCCATCATTATCGAAACATTACAGTTGGAGGTTGTCGGGGAAGGCGCGAGCTCGCGCGGTCTCGATCGCTGGCGCCGCAACTGGCCTCTTCGCGAAGGCGCCGTACTCGACCAGGTGGTCTGGGAACAGCAAAAACGAACGGCGCTCGACCTGGCCGCCCAGAGAGGCCACTTCAGTGCGAAATTCACTGAGAAGAGGCTGGAAATCGATCTGGATCGAAACCGTGCGACCGTAACTCTTGCATTGGATACGGGGCCTCGGTACGTAATGGGCGATATCGACTTCGGTGAACACGTCCTCAAGCCCGGAATTCTGGAGTACGTAGCCAGGTTTGAAAAAGGTGATCCATATTCGCAACAACTCATGGATCACTTCCGGTCGGACTTGTGGCAAACAGGGTACTTCACGGATATCAATGTTATTGAGACCGAGGTTGCCGACGCCGAGCCACCGAGAGTTGATCTGGCGGTTCGAACTGAGACCAAGCATCGTAACCACTATCCAGGCTCAGTCGGATTCAGTACGGACACCGGCGTGCGATTACAGACTAACTGGAGTCGCCACCCAATGTCGTCGTACGGCGATCGACTGGATTTGGGAATTGGGTGGCAGAACCTCGACGGGCAATTTGTCATCAGGGGAACGTATCGCAAGCCACGTTTGGAGAGGAACCGTGAGTACTGGACCGTGGGCACCGTCTTCCGCTTCGAGAGCCAGGATATGGAGTTCAAGCTGGATGATGAGGATGAAGACTTCATCAAGTTTGCCAACGGCAATATCGACGAACAGCAGATTCGGTTCGGTCGGCTGAAAATGCGCAACCTGATGGGTGGGGAAGCTTACTTGTCCGCCACACCATTCGTTCAATACATCAACTCGCAACGCCGGTTTACGCAAACGCTTGTGCCGAGTCCGGCTCAAGATGAAGATGAACTGGCGAGATTATTGCAAGGTACAGATAGTGCAATCTCTGTAGGTATTGAGTACGGCCTTGTGAATGTCCAGGGTCGAGGGTGGGACTCACACGGAAGTCGTGAGCGCGCGACAATGTTTCATTCGAATGACGCTTTTGGATCCGATGTTGAGTTCACCCAACTGTATGTTTCCTCCAACCGCAGCTTTCTGCTTGGGGATCGCTGGAAGTTCATCGCTCGGGCAGAAATCGGTTACACGGACGCGATTACCGATGAGTTCAAGATTGACCTGGGGATTGGAGAACTTGAGTTGTCACGGACTCGCCTGCCGAATCTCTATCGGTTCAAGGCGGGCGGAAGCAATAGTGTTCGTGGCTACGGTTTCGAAGAGCTTAGCAACAACGACATCGGCTCGAACCACATCATTACTGCAAGTGCAGAGTTCGAGTTTAAGGTACTCGAAAACTGGTCCGCGGCAGCCTTCGTCGATGTGGGAAATGCATTCAATGACTGGAGCAAACCAGAACTAAAGACCGGCATTGGCGTCGGCGTTCGGTGGTATTCCATCGCGGGCCCGATTCGCATTGATATTGCGCAGGCGCTGGACTTCACCGACAAACCGTGGCGGCTACATTTTACGATCGGCGTGCCGTTTCTTTGATGCGTCGTCCCGTCATCATCCTGGTTCCACTCCTCCTGATCGCGGCTGCAGCGATGACATGGTGGTGGGCCCTGCACACCGAGTCCGGCGCGCATTGGGTCTGGGCGCGTCTACAGTCTATAGCTGACGACAATTTGCAGGCCCAGGAACTGCGCGGAGACCTTGCGTCCGGGCTCACCATTCAGCAACTCGAGTATTCAAGTGCTCTTATGAGGCTTGAGGCAGCTCGACTACGCGTTTCCGTCGACGTCGATCTATTTCCGCCTCAAATTCGGGTGTATGGGCCAGTTGTCGATGACGTACGCGTCCATGCCATGCCTGGCGGTGATTCGCGTGAACCAGCAGACATCGCCGTTGCGCTCGAAGTGATTGCATTACCTGTACCTGTGCAGTTCACGGACCTGATGCTGCGCGATGTAATTGTTGATGGCATGTCAGGCGATGACCAGATCGTCATATCCGAAGTGGGTCTCTCTGGCCGCTGGCACGATGCGATAGACATTAACCAATTGAACATCAGCACGCCAGACATTGAGGCCATGATGACGGCGTCGCTCGATCTCAACAGACCGTTCGCGACCGCATGGCAGGTAAATGCCGAACTGGGTACCAGTCTCACGAGACTTCCTGACCCTCTCAGTGCACGGGCAAGCGCCACTGGTGATCTCCGCAAACTGTCCATCATTGCAGAATCTCAGACCTATGGAGCTTCTGTAAAGGGTTCGGTTTCGGACCTTCTCGATTCACCGACCTGGGACTTACGTGTGGAGGGCCTGTTATCAATCGCAGACCTTTCACCGGCGGAAGTAATCATCGAGGCGGCCGGTGACACTAACGGAATATCGATCCATGACCTTATCGTTGAGGGTATCGATGCGAGGCTTAGAGGCTCAGGCCATGTCACCTGGGGCGACGACTGGACGATCCAGTCGCAACTCAACGTCGACCATCTGAATCTCAACCCCATTATCGATTCATGGCCAGCGGATCAACCGCTGCATGGAGGCGTGTCGCTGGAGCTTAACGACCAGTTTCTCGAGATCAGGGACACTCGCCTGGACATAGGCACTACAGACATGAGTTTTCTCTTGCACGGCCAGGTCGACCTCGCATCGGCCGCTGTCAACGGTGGTGTTGGCTGGGAGAACCTCCGTTGGCCCATTGCGGATGAACAAGGCCAGGTGTCAAGTCGTTCCGGGAACGTGTCGGTCGAAGGCGTGCTCGATGACTGGCGTGTCACAGGTCAGCTCGACGTGAGCGCCAGGGATCTTCCGTCAGGCGAGTTCCGAGTCGATGGTAGTGGCGACCGGCATCACATCGAGGCGGCAATCCTGGAAAGCGCGGTGCTGGGCGGTCGAGTCAGCGGCTCCGCATCGTATAACTGGCGGGAAAGTCACCACTGGGCAGCAGAAATTGATATTGGCGAAATCAGCGTCGGGTCGGTGTCGCAGCTTTGGCCAGGCATCATATCCGGCCGGGTGAATATCGATGGGACCGGGCAACCGTTCAGCCTGGATCTCGAAATGATCGGGCTTGAGGGCGAGATTCAGGACAGGCCCCTGGCAGCAAATGGGCGTGTTGTCATCGCAGAGCATGAGTTTCGGGCAGTAGACCTGAATGTGTCTCATGGCGGGTCCACTGTCGCAATCGACGGAAACCTATATGCCGTATCCGGCGTGGCTTTTGACGCATCAGTTGATGAATTTTCTACCTATATCTGGGGCGCCGCAGGGGCTTTTAGCGCCAATGGCAGTCTGTCATTAAACGAAATATCGCCGCATGTCCGCGTGACCGCATCGAGTGACAAAATCAGTTACAGGGAGTTCGAAGTCACCAATGTGGATGTTCGTCTTGCCGGCGACAGGGAGTCGCAACGGCTGCAATTTGCTGCAATGCTTGAATCTATCAAGACCAATATGCTCATCGAAGGTAACGTCGACGATTGGCGCGACCCTGAGCGTTGGGTCGGGCAGCTCACGCATCTCGTTATTGAGTCCGACGACGCACCGCCGGTCCAACTTACCGAGTCGACGAGTGTCGAATTCTCTCCAGATTTCCTGAACCTTGGTCGGGCTTGCCTGGCGGCGGACAACGGCATGAATTTATGTGCGGACGTCGGATGGCGAGCTGAGGAGTTTTTTCGAGTACGCGCGGACCTGTCGCGCTTGCCGGCGAACCTGGTCAACCTGTTTACTGATACCGGGCTCGTATTCGACCAAAGCATTGATGGCGAGTTGGACTGGTTGCAGGAAACTAAGGCAGGCCGAACCGCGAGTGTCGACATAAGAATCTCCCCGGGCATGATTAGCAGCGTTGACGACAGACTAGATAGCGTGGCTACGGGCGAAGGGCGACTCGCATTCGAGATTGCCGGCGAACAGTTGTCTTCGGGAATTGTCGAATTACCGATGTTCGATTTTGGACATGTCAGTGGACTATTCACCGCGCAGGAAGCGGACAACTTTCTTGAAAGCCCGATCCACGGTGAATTCGATGCCGAACTGGCCGATGTCGAGTTCCTGACCGCGTTGTTGCCACAAATCTCGGACGCACACGGTTCACTGCGAGTGAATCTGCTGGTTGACGGTACGATCTCAGATCGTAGCGTGAGCGGCGACGCCTCCATGTCCGATGCAAGCTTCGATTACCTGCCTGTTGGATTGCGCATCGACAAGGCGGATCTGAGCGCCCTCTTGCACGGAGATGGTCAGATCGAGTTGAACGGCGCTTTTAACGCCGGTGACGGGCGCGCTGAGATTACTACCAGGGCGGACAGCGCCAAGACCGGCACGAAAGGCGTGGAAGTGGAAATCCGAGGTCAGGACCTGACACTCATTAATCTCCCCAACATACAGGCGCGGACAAATCTGGACGTGCGAGTGGCATTTGCTAATGATCACTTGACCCTCGGTGGCCGAGTGCAAATTGACCATGCCCGAATTTCGCCGTCAGATCTCACCATAGCGCAGGATTCGGTAAGCGAGGACGTCGTCATCGTCGCGGGTGTGTTGCCGGATGACGAAACCAAGCTTACTCCGCGTGGAGACCTGCAGGTCGATGGCTCTCTCGAAGTAGTACTTGGCGATGATATTTCAGTAGACCTCGGCGTCGCGGTTGCAAAGGTCTCTGGAGCAACGGTCTTCACCTGGACCGGCGAGCCGATTCCGATGGCCAGCGGCTACTATGATCTCACCGGCCAGGTACAGGCCTTTGGCCAGGTACTCGAAATTACAGAAGGGGGAGTACGGTTTCCCGAGGTCCCTGCGAACAACCCCCTTATTCGCCTTCGCGCCGAACGTCAGATCTACGGCAATCCACAGGTGCGGACAGCAGGTATTCTGATATCCGGATCGGTTCGTCGCCCCAACATTGAGGCTTATACGAATCCGCGCACAACCCGGGAACGGGCACTTACACTGCTTGTGACCGGCAGCGATTTCAATTTCGAGCAAGGTGTTGGCGCGATAGACTTCGGTACCTACATCGCGCCACGACTGTTCGTCAGCTATGGTGTCGGCGTGTTCGAGGAAGAGAACATATTCAGGGTGCGCTACGACCTGAAGCGCGGATTCGGAGTCACTATCTCATCTGGCCAGAAAGAAGGCGGCGTCGATCTCAATTACAGCATCGACCGATAGACACGCAGGCCATCGCCAACACGGAGATCGTAATTGTCAGGAGTTTTTTCATAGTCATTGCATTTGGAAGGTGAATGTCCCATTACTCTAACGAACGATGGTGACACACACCACGACCTCTACGATAAGTGGTGGTTTATGCGCGATGATCAGAAGCCATTGCCCTCAAATAGGGCATAATTTGCGAACCAGTCAATTGCGGGACACAACCTTGGCACCTCAAGAAACAACTATTGGCCGACGCAGATTCCTTGGGGCGATCGCGGCTACTGCGGCTGTCGGATTGCCTCTTTCTGGCAGAGCCGAGCAGTTGCGCCTGCCAAGCCCGCCCACGGGTATAACTCCTTCAGCACTGGCTCAAGACGAGGCCTTCTGGTCCGACGTAGCCACGCACTACGACCGCACCGAGGGCATCGTCAACCTCGAGCACGGCTACTGGGGCAAGATGGCTCATCCGGTACAGGATGCCTACATCGACGCGACACGTATGGTGAATGCGCAAAACTCTTTCTATGCCAGAAAACACTTCGATGCAGATGAGATGGAGAGCGTGCGGCGAGTAGCACGCGCGCTTGGCGTCCATGACGACGAGATAGTACTGACGCGTAATGCGACCGAATCAATCCACAACCTGATACGGCAGTACCGGGGCCTGACGACCGGTGACACGGTTCTCTATGCCGATCTCGACTACCCCCATTTCAAGACAGCAATGCGTTGGCTTGACGGTGCCCGGGGTGCACGGCCGGTTGAACTGACCATTCCACCGCGGGCAAACCAGGCTCAGATCTTTACGTTGTATCGCGATGCCTTCGACAAGAATCCCGACCTCAAGCTCATGCTGCTTATGCACGTGAGCAACCAGCATGGCCTGGTGATCCCGGGTGCGCGAATTTCGGAAGAGGCACGAAAGCGTGGCATTGACGTCATCTGCGACAGCGCCCAATCCTGGGGGCTGCTCGATTACGAAGTGCCGTCTCTGCAAGTCGACTGGGCTGGCTTCAATCTGCACAAGTGGATCGGCACACCGGTGTGCGTCGGTGCGCTCTACATGCGACGGGGTAGCCTGCAGACGATCGCGCCTTATCCCGGCGAAAGCGATCCCGAGGACGCGTTGGTATCGACACGCGTGCACGTAGGCACCTCGAATTTTGCCGCCGTCCTGGCGATTCCACGCGCACTCGATTTTCACGAGGCGATCGGTGGCGCGAACAAGGAGGCTCGACTGCGATACCTGCGACAGCTGTGTACGA
>WTCH01000322.1 GCA_013138675.1 Woeseiaceae bacterium
CCGAGCATCCCACATTGCAAGGCGCGGAACGTGCTGACGTGTGCGTCATCGGTGGTGGCTTCACGGGGCTTTCTGCCGCACTCAACCTCGCGGAACAGGGGCTCGACGTCGTCTTGCTTGAGGCGGAGCGCATTGGCTTCGGCGCCTCGGGAAGAAATGGCGGCCTGATTGGCAGTGGCCAACGCAAAGACGCACTCGAGATGGAAGGGCGATTCGGCTATGAGCATTCCCGCGAGTTCTGGGAGTTTGCAGAGGCTGCCAAGACCGAGATTCGCGACCGTGTTGCGAAACATGATATCGATTGTGACTTGCAGTACGGGCAGATCGAAGGCGTGCATAAAAAGAGCTATGTCGGACACGCCGCGCAGTACGCAGAGGCCCTTGCTGAGCGTTACGATTATCCGCACGCTCGGGCACTGACGCGCGACGAGACACGCGCCATGGTCGACACCGACAAATTCCTTGAAGGCCTGCACGACTCGCAGGCGATGTCGATTCATCCGCTCAATTACGCGCTCGGAATTGCACGCGCTGCCCGCGAGGCGGGCGTGCGAATTTTCGAAAACTCGCGTGTGACCGACTACACCAGAACTGATCCGGCAAAAGTGTCGACAGAAGGTGGGCATGTTGACGCATCTTTCATCGTGCTTGGCTGTAACGGCTATCTTGGCAAGCTCGAGCCGCGCGTTGCCGGCAAAATCATGCCGATCAACAACTACCTCATTGCGACTGAGCCACTGGGTGAAGAAGGCGCGAGAAAACTCATCGCCGATCGCAACTGCGTGCACGATACACGCTTTGTTGTGAATTTCTTTCGTACCAGCAGCGATCACCGCCTGCTATTTGGCGGCGGCGAAAACTATCGTGCCGGCTTCCCGCATGACATTGCTGCGTTTGTACGACCGCATATGCTGGAGTTGTTTCCGCAATTGAAAGATGCGCGCATCGACTATTCCTGGGGTGGCACTTTATCCGTCACGGTTAAGCGCATGCCGCAGGTCGGACGATTGGAGCCGAATCTGTTTTTCGCGCATGGCTACTCCGGGCACGGAATCTCGATAGCGAATTTTGCAGGCAAGGTTCTCGCGGAAGCCATTGGCGGAACCGCCAGTCGTTTCGACGTCATGTCGAGTATAAAAGCAGTGCCGTTCCCTGGAGGCACATTGCTGCGCTACCCGGGTATGGTGCTGGGTATGCTGTATTACTCGCTCAGGGACAGGATCTAGTCAGACGGCATTACATCCGGGAATGTCTTCGTGAGCATGTACTCGGCGGCCATTTCGACGATGGCATCATCCAGTTTTTCTTCGCCACCCTTGGCCGGCATAGTCATGTAACCGCTCTTTGCATGCTCGAAGAGTACGGCCTCCCAAAGCCAGGAGCGATTTGCCCAAGCCTCGCGATCCCCGGTCTTGGGTGCGCCATCCACACCTTCGTCGTGACACTGCGCACAGGCTTGCTCGTAGGCCTGTTTCCCAGCCAGCTGCATCGTATCTTCTGCAGGCGGTGGTGCTACGACCTGGCTCGTCGCTGGTCCTTCAGAATCATTCGCCTGACCGCATGCGGTCAGTATCATGGCTATGGCAAATGGGGCGAGAATTCGTAGCATTGGACCACCTCCTTGGCGTCCAAGTATGTTACTTCCGCGCTGTTTTGTGCAATTGTGGATGCTGCCTACCGCGCACAGCTTCCGGAGACCTTGCAGTGTCAACAGACCAAAATACACAGATCCGACTCGCCAGCCGCCCGTCCGGATGGGTTACGAGTGATAACTTCAGTGTGACCGAAGAAGCGGTTGCCAAACCTGCCGACGGTGAGGTGCTGGTACGCAACATCTTTATGTCGGTTGATCCTTACATGCGAGGTCGCATGAACGACGTGAAGTCATACATACCTCCTTTTCAAATCGGAGAGGTACTGCAGGCCGGTGTCGTCGGCCAGGTTGTTGAAAGCAGGTTCGACGGTATTGTCGAAGGTGATTTCGTAACGGGCATGCTGGGCTGGGAAAACTACTCGGTCAGCGATGGCAGATTGCTGCGCAAAGTACCCGCGGGTCCGGTGCAATTGTCCTACCACCTCGGCATCCTGGGTATGCCCGGCATGACGGCTTACGTTGGCCTGATCAAAATTGCGGAGGCAAAGGCAGGCGACAATGTATTTGTCACAGCCGCATCCGGCGCCGTGGGCAGTGTGGTGGGTCAGCTCGCGAAGATTCACGATTGCAGAGTGGCAGGCAGCGCAGGCTCTGATGAGAAGGTTGCGTCACTGACTGAGCAATTCGGCTACAACGCGGCCTTCAATTACAAAACGAGTACATCGCTTGGGGATAGTGTCAGGGAAGCCTGTCCAGATGGCGTCGATGTGTTGTTCGAAAACGTCGGTGGCGAAATTCTCGAAGCCGTGCTGTGGAACATGCGCGACTACGGCCGCATTGCGTTGTGCGGAATGATTGCCGACTACAACCTCGAGGAACCGCAACCGGGACCGCGCGGCATGATGCTGATGATCGGCCGGCGTTTGAAATTGCAGGGCTTCATCGTCACCGATCACCCCGAAGCCTGCGAGGAGTACGTTCGTAAAGCGATCGCCTGGTTACAGGAAGGAAAACTCACCTATCGTGAGTCGATTGCTGATGGCGTCGAAAACGCGCCGCAGGCGTTTATTGACCTGCTGAAAGGGCGCAACATCGGCAAACAGATCGTGCAATTGTCAGACGTGAGTTAGGCAACCTCGAATAGCGATGCGGCGCCCTGGCCGCCACCAACGCACATCGTGCACACAACGTATTTCGCGCCGCGACGCTTACCTTCGATCAGGGCGTGACCGACCATGCGGGCACCGGACATGCCATAAGGATGACCAATCGAGATCGCACCGCCGTCAACATTGAGAATGTCATTCGGGATGCCGAGCTTGTCGCGGCAGTAGAGAACCTGCACGGCGAATGCTTCATTGAGTTCCCAGAGATCAATGTCATCCATGGAGAGACCGTTGCGTTCGAGGAGTTTAGGAACAGCGAATACAGGTCCAATACCCATCTCGTCCGGCTCGCAGCCTGTAACGGCCGTGCCGCGATAGATGCCGAGTGGCTCGAGGCCGCGCTTTTCAGCGAGTGACGCTTCCATGACGACCGTTGCGGACGCGCCATCCGATAGCTGGCTGGCGTTGCCCGCCGTAATGAACCCACCGTCACGCACCGGCTTCAGGCCGGCCAGGCCCTCGAGTGTCGTTGTTGGCCGGTTACCTTCGTCTTTTTCCAGCGTGACATCCCTGAAGGAAATCTCTTTCGTTTCCTTATCCATGATTCCCATGTTGGATGGCAATGGCACGATCTCGTCGTCGAACTTGCCAGCCTCTTGCCCTGCGGCTGTTCGTTGCTGGCTCTGTAACGCGTATTCATCCTGCGCGTCGCGGCTGATCGAATAGCGACTGGCGACAACCTCGGCCGTGTCGATCATTGGCATATAAACGTGTTCGTGCAGGGCGAGCAGTCGTGGATCAGTCGCCCGGTACGTGTTCATGTGCTCATTCTGGACGAGGCTGATCGACTCGAGGCCGCCGCCAACCAGGATGTCGACACCGTCACTGACAATAGTCTTTGCCGCGAGCGCTATAGCCATCATTCCTGACGAACACTGCCGGTCCACCGTAATGCCTGCTGTTGTTACCGGGAGGCCAGCGGCGAGTGCGGTCAGTCGTCCTATATTGTGGCCCTGCGATCCCTGCGGCACCGCACAGCCCATGAATACTTCCTCAACTTCGCCTGGTTCGATACCGGCGCGTTCGACAGCGTGTCGGATAGCATGTCCACCGAGCGTCGGCGCTTCGGTGTTGTTGAATGCGCCACGATAGGCCTTCCCGATCGGCGTACGCGCGGTCGAGACGATGACGGCTTCTCTCATTGCAGGTCCTCAATTTCAGATATGATCGGACGATGACAGTAACACCGAAACGACCGGCCACGAAGGGTCTTGTGGCAATTCTCCTGTCGCTGCTCGCTGCCGTTGTTGTCGTTGATATGGCCAGGGTCGATATGACTCGCGTGGAGTCATTGCCGCCATTGCCCGAACCGGTCACCAACAACGCCGTCGTCTCTTTGACGGCGCAGGGCCGTGAGTTTCTGATCAGTTTTGCCGGTCTCGGCCCCGGAAAAGATCACGATGACGTTCACGCCAAGACCTTTGTATTTGACAGCGCTGACGAGCAGTGGCGCGAGGCTGCACCGGTGCCGGGCGGCGTTGGCCGTCTGGCGGCAACCGCGGTCGCTGTTGGCGAACTGGCCTACGTCTTTGGTGGCTATACGGTCGCAGAGGATGGCTCCGAAGCGTCGATGCGCTGGGTGCACGCCTTCGACCCGATTGGCGGCGAATTCAAAGAGCGCTCATCAATGCCAGTATCCGTCGACGACGCCATCGCCGTTGTGTATCAGGACCGCTACATCTACCTGGTCAGTGGCTGGCACGATTTCGGCAACGTCAATCTCGTCCAACAATATGACGTCATTGCAGACACCTGGTCGCAGGCCACGCCGACGCCCGGACGGGCTGTGTTTGGCCATGCGGGTGGCATTGTCGGTGACACGATTGTTTATTGTGATGGCGTGGCGATCGAGCCACATGAAAACCGACGACGCG
>WTCH01000006.1 GCA_013138675.1 Woeseiaceae bacterium
GCCTGCACCGATGGCAGTGCGAGGATTTCTGCAACCGAGGTCTCTTCGGTCTCGTTGATAGTCAGCCGGCGATCCAGATGTATCGTGCAGCCGTCGGCAACGGCACAGAGGCTGGGTGAGGTAGAACGAATTTCGCTGATTGTAACTGTGCCCTTACCGAGTGGCTCACGTGGCTCCAGGTCTTCATTGAGTTTTTCGATATCCTTGATGATGCCAGCCATCTTGTAGACCGCATTATCGCCGCGCTCAGGTGCCGAGCCATGGCAGGAGAGACCAGAGGTGTGTACTTCCATTTCCATGCGGCCGCGATGCCCGCGGTAAATTCGTAAACTGGTTGGCTCGGTGATAACGACCAGGTCGGGGCGCAAGCCGTCCTCGTTGACGATGTATTGCCAGCACAGGCCATCGCAATCTTCTTCCTGCACGGTCCCCGTGACATACAGCGTCACGTTGTCAGGGATGCCTCTGTTCTTCAGCAGTGCGCCGGCATAGACGCTGGATGCAACGCCGCCTTTCATATCGCTGGTACCCCGTCCGTACAGAATACCATCCTCGACGTCGCCCGAGTGCGGGTCGCGATCCCAGAGCGACAGGTCGCCGACGTCGACGGTATCGACATGACCGTCCAGTGCGATCACCTTTGATCCACTGCCTATCCGGCCAAGTACGTTACCCATCGGATCGATGCGCACCTCGTCATAGCCGAGCTTCAGCATTTCGTCATGAATGCGTTTGATCACCGCACCCTCTTGTGAACTTAGTGACGGGATACGGATGATGTCCTGCATGAATTGCACGAGGTCTGTTTCGAGTTCGCGTGCGTCGGCCAAGTAAGTTTCAGTCATGATTCGATAATCCGGTTGCTTCATTAAAGGCGTCGATCAGCCGATCCCACTCATCTACGACGTCCTGTGAGAACACCTCTTTCCAGAAATCCTCGTCCCAAAGTTGTCGCAGTTCGTCCGATGTGCGGCCCTGTTGTTCCACCCACGTGAAGTACTTGAAGTTGTGCAGTGCCTTTTGATCGGCGTAGGTCAGTTCGCGAAGGTGGTCAGTTGTGATTCCCTGCAAGTAGCGAGCGTAATGCTGGTCAGCCATGCGCGTCGTGTAAGGGCCCTGTGCTTCCTCCGCCTCCTGCATGCGCGAGGAGTACAGCTGCATCGAATCCGTGAGCGGCGTGAAGATCACGTCCCGGCCGTCCATGTCGTAGTAGCGCGCAGTCTTGATGCTCGCAACCAGGTTGCAAAGACCCGAGATGCCGATCATGTCCAGGGACTGCAACGTCTCTTCGTCCACACCCTCGCGAAGCAAGCACTTGTGACCCTCTTCGCTATTAAACAGACGCATGAGTTGCATCGCCTGCTCGTCATCGACGGCTGCGATCAGGTTGGTATTGCGAACGTTGTGTACCCACGGAATATGCTTATCACCGATGCCCTCGATGCGGTGATCGCCGAATCCAAACTGGAGCAGGGTGGAGCACTGCAATGCTTCAGTGGCGACGACCCGCACACCGGGATGCTGTGTGCGCAGGTAATCGCCCGCCGCGATCGTTCCGGCAGAACCGGTGGCACTGACAAAGGCTGACAAGCGCCGACCATCGCTATAGTGATTCGCAAAGACCTCACCGATCAGTGAGCCGGTCATCTGGTAGTGCCAGATGGCGTTGCCGAATTCCTCGAACTGGTTAAAAATAACAACGCCGTCGCCACGCTGGTCTCGCAGCTCCCAGCATTTGTCGTAAATCTCTTTGACGTTCGATTCCGTACCCGGCGTAGCGATGATCTCGTCAGTACCGATTTTCTCGAGCCACTCGAAGCGTTCTCGACTCATACCCTCGGGGAGAATCGCAACGGCCGGGCAGGCCAGTAGTGCACAGTCGTAGGCACCACCACGACAGTAGTTGCCGGTCGACGGCCACACGGCCTTTTGTGTCTCGGGATCGAAATTACCGGTAACCAGGCGCGGCACCAGGCAACCGTAAGCGGCACCAACCTTGTGCGCGCCAGTCGGAAACCAGTTTCCGACAATGCCGACGATCGTTGCGTCTACGCCTGTCAACGATTTAGGGAACTCGATCCAGTTTCCTTCGCCGAAGCCGCCACCCTGTGCGACAGGCTCGTTCTTCCAGGTAATGCGAAACAGATTCGCAGGATCCATATCCCACAGGCCGACGTCTTTCAGTCTCTCTGATATCCCGGCAGGTACCAGGCGTGGGTCTTTCTGCTGCGCAAACGTCGGCAGGACGATGTTGCGCTCGCGCGCACGAGCGACGGTTTTCTCAAGAACGTCACTGCGAATATTCGGAATCAGGTTCATAGATCGCCTCCAAGAGCGATATTCGGAATCGTTTCACGGTCGCCCCATGCCAATTCGACTTCAGTTTTTTGATCGCGCATCGCTCGCAGTAGTTCGTCCTGGTCAACAGGCAAGCTGCGCATGCGTACGCCGGTGGCGCGATAGATTGCGTTAGTAATGGCCGCGCTGGTCGGGATGCTCGGCAGCTCGCCCACGCCTTTCGCCCCGTACGGTCCTGTGGACGTCTGGTGTTCCACGATACGGTTGCTGATCTTGGGCGTGTGACTGATGCTCGGCACCTTGTAGCGGGCCAGCACATCGGTCCAGGGAACGCCGTCTTCCTGGATGTAATGTTCCGTTAGCGTGTAGCCGATACACATGACGATGCCGCCCTCGATTTGTCCCTGCAGCGTCAATGGGTTTATGGCGCGACCGACGTCATGCGCCGCGACAATCTTGTTAACGCTCACTTCGCCCGTGTTCATGTCGATCTCGCACAAGGCGGCTTGCGCACAGTAGCTGAAGGCGACGTGCATATCGCCACCGCTACCGAGCGGTTGGGTTTCGGGTGCCATGTAATCGTGCCGGACGACAACGGGTGTTCCCGGTTCTGCTTTCAGGCGCGCGGCCGCATCGGCTGCAGCGAGGCGCACAGCGTTACCGCTGACATACGTTTGCCGACTCGCAGTCGTCGGGCCGCCATCGGGGCAGTAATCGGTGTCCCCGAGCAATACATTGACCGCGCTCGCTTCAATGCCGAGTTCTTCAGCAGCGCAGGCGGCAAGCACTGCCGGCAAGCCCTGGCCCATTTCTGCGGACGAGATACGCACCTCGGCAGTCGTGCCGTTCCTGTCATCCGGCCAGACTTCGATTTCAGCGCTGGCCTTGTCGGGTGCGCCGCCGCCAAGGCCGGTGTTCTTGTACGCAACGGCCAGGCCCCAGGCGAAGCGTTTGTTGCCTTCCTCCCAGGTCCAGCGAAAAGCTTCGTCACGCATATCCTGTTCGACGAGGTCGATGCACTCTTGCAGCCCCGCACTCTCACGCAGGACCTGGCCGGTTGAGGTTACCGATCCGACCTCCAGCGCGTTGATGCGGCGAATCTCGACGACATCCAGTTCGAGCTCTTCCGCGAGGCGGTCCATGTTGCTTTCGACCGCGAAACAACTCTGCGTCACACCAAAGCCGCGAAACGCGCCGCTCGGTGCGTTATTGGTGTACATGGCAAAGCAGTCCACCTTCACATTTGGCACGTCGTAAGGACCGGCGGCGTGCGTGCTGGCGCGGGTCAGCACTTTTTCGCTAAGGCTCGCGTACGCGCCGCCGTCGCCATAGAGCGTTGCCTCGACAGCCGTCAATTTGCCGTCACGTGTTGCACCAGTGCGTATGCGAATGACGGTGGCATGCCGCTTTGGATGAACCAGCAGGCTTTCCTGGCGCGAATACAACATCTTGACAGGGCGCTGGGTTTTTTCGGCGAGCAGTGCCGCGTGAATCTGACCTGTGATGTCTTCCTTGCCACCAAAGCCGCCACCCATAAGTGTCGCCACGATGCGCACCGAATCCGGCTCAAGGCCCAGGGTTGCGGCAACCTGGTCACGGTCTCCGTAGGGAATCTGACTGCCGACATAAACCGTCGTCTTGTCGTGCCGGGTAGTTTCACCTCGTGCTGCGGCAGCGTCACATATGCCGCCAAACTTCTCGGGGCTATATCCGGCAGGCACACCGATCGAGCATTCGGGTTCGAGGAACATATGCTCCGTCGCCGGCGTTCGGTAGGTCTGGTCAATGATCGTGTCGGCTTTGGCAAACCCGGCAGCAATATCGCCCTTATTGACCTTGATATGTTTAAGCAGATTGCCCTCGGCTCGGCCTTCATGCACAAGTGGGGAATCCGGTTTCGCGGCCTCAATCGCGTCGCTGATGACGGGCAGTTCCTCATAGTCGACCGCGATCAGGTCCAGCGCTGCGGCGGCGACTTCTTCGCTGTCGGCGGCAACTATAGCGATGGCATCGCCGGCATAACGGACCTTGTCCGCGCACAGCACCGGCCAGTCGGTGATAAAGACACCGTGCAGGTTTCTGCCCGGAATGTCTTCGTGTGTCAGGACAGCGTGGACGCCAGGCAAGTCGCGCGCCGCACTTGTGTTGATTGATACGATCCTTGCATGCGGGATGTTCGCCCGCTTCGTTCGCGCATACAGCATGCCGGCGAATCGATAGTCGTCGGTAAAGCGGGCTTCGCCCGTGATCTTGTCCCTGGCCTGCAGGTTAGGCATCGGTTTGCCAATCGAATGACTTTCATGCTGTGAAACCGGCAAGAGGGGCGGGACGTCCTGCCCGGAGGCCTGCAGAATGGCGCGGCTAATGCTCTGGTAACCGGTGCAGCGGCAGAATGTGTCTTTGAGAGCGACCGCTATGTGCTCTTCAGTCAGAACCTCCCCGGCCGCCTGTTTCTCGTCGATGAGCGCTTTTGCGGTCATGATGACGCCTGGCGTGCAGATTCCGCACTGCACCGCACCGTGGTCCAGGAACGCCTGCTGCAACACATGCAGTTCACCATCCTGCGAAAGGTTCTCGATGGTTTCGACTCGCGTGCCGTCTGCCTTGAACGCCGGATAAACGCAACTCACCACGGGCGTGCCATCCACGAGAACCGTACAAATCCCGCACTCCGCCTCGTTGCAGCCTATCTTTGTTCCGGTTAGCTGCAGGTCCTTGCGCAGTACCTCTGACAGGTAACGCGACTCTGGCACATCGAGGTCTACCGGCCGACCATTCACTGTCATTCGTAATCTGCTCATGTGCGGACTCCACGAGCACGATCGGCAGCACTGTTCAAAATGGCAGGCAGGAAGGTACGCACCATCTGCTCCCGGTACTCCCGGCTCGCGCGGTACTTGCTCGAGCGGAGTGTGACGCTCGCCAGTGCTGCCTCGGCCGTCTTGTCGAATAATTCGCTTGAGGCAATGTTTCCCACGAGTACTTCCATCGCTGCCTCGGCAAGGAAGGGTACTGGCCCGACCGGGCCCATGCTGATGCGTGCATTGCTGATCGTGTCGTCGTCCTCAAGCCGCAATCGAACAGCCATGGAGATGATGGGCAGGCACAGGCCCTGCGGACGCATTACGCGATGATGAGCCGATCCCTCACCGGGCCCTGTGGGCTTGAAGCGCAATCTCGTTAGTACCTCGCGATGACGATCTATGAAACTCTTGCCCGGAGCGCGAAACGATTCCTGCATTGGAATCCAGCGCGTGCCGTCTGCCGCCGCGATCTCGATCTCGCCGCCCAGGGCCAGCAGTCCAATGGTGCCGTCGCCGGCCGGTAGTGCGTGAGCGACGTTGCCGGCGAGCGTCCCTACGTTGCGAACTTGTGGTCCACCGATCACGCCGCAGCTTTCGGACAGGCAGGTTCCGTACTCAATGATTCGTGCATCCCTGATGATTTGGCTGTGCGTTACACCACAACCAATAACGATGTGCTCGCCGTCGACATCGATCGCATCCAGACCCGGAATGCGCGATACATCCACCAGTGCTTCAACAGGTCGGTGCAAACCACGGCGAATTTCCACGAGCAAATCAGTGCCGCCGCCAACGACACGAGCTTGGCCGTCATAGCGCTGCAATGTGTCGACAGCCTCTGCTACAGATTTCGGCGTGTAGTAGTTGTGCCAGCGATTTGCCGAGGTATTCGTCATCGTCGTATCGGGTTAGTTGATCCGCGCCCAGATGTCAGGGGCGCGTTCGGCGCAGCGGGCACGAATGGCGGCTTCGTCAAGATCCGGCAGTTGGCCGTCTTCGACAACAACGCGGCCTCTTGCAATCGTCGTCGCGACACGGCTGAAGCCGACGCCAAACATAAGGTGGCCATAAAACGTCTCCGCATTTAGCGGGGTAAACGGAACATAGTCGTGAATCACGACGTCGGCGAGTTGCCCTGCTGCCAGTGCGCCGCGCGGCTCGTCAAACAAGCGATTGCATATGGCGCTGTTGCTCCTGAGCAGAATCTCGCAGGCTTCGACAAACGCGAGCGTGGGGTCTCTGTGTTCGGCGCGCTGATGCAGGTACATGGCGCGGGCCTGTGAAATAAGGTGCGAGGATATGCCGTCCGTGCCGACGCCGACCGTTACACCGTGATCGAGTATCTCCAAGATAGGTGATACACCGAGTCCGTTGTTCATATTGGACTCAGGGTTGTTCACGAGTATGGAGTCGGTGGATTGCAGCAGATCCAGCTCTGCAGGCGTAAGGCAGGTGCCGTGCACAAAGATGGACTTATTGCCCGGGATGCCGAAGTCGGCAAATCGCTCCATGACATTCTTGCCATCGCGTTCCATGGTCGTCTGTACATCGATTTCATCTTCGGCCACGTGCACGTGGAAGCCGGCATCAAGTGAATCTGCAGCCGCGGCGCACCGCTCCAGCGTCTTGTCACCCAGTGTCATGGAGGCATGCAAGCCGAACAGGGCGCTCATCTGTTTGTCGCTGGAGTCGCGGCACTTGCGTATATAGCGTTCGTTTTCTTCGATACCTTCTCCGTCTTTGTTTCGATCCGAGACTTCGTAGCAAAGGCAACCGCTCAAACCAACATCGCGGAATGCTCGTTCCACCTGGTCGAGACTGCCGTCGCAACAGGATGGCGACGCGTGATGGTCGATGACAGTGGTGCAGCCAGCACGTGCGGCATCCATCAGGGCCAGCAAGGCAGAGTAATAAACGTCCTCAGAATCGAGCGCCGCGTCGAGCTTCCACCACAGGTTTTTAAGGTTCTGCTCGAAATTTCGTGCAGGCGGACCGGGCGGCGTGAAGCCGCGGGCGAAGGTGGAGTAGAGATGATGGTGAGCGTTGATCAGGCCCGGCATGACAAGCTTGCCGCCGGCATCTATCGTGCGGTCGGCTGAACAGGAGTCGGGATCCAGGTCGCCAACAGCGACAATCTGCTCGCCGTCTATAAAGACACAGCCGTTCTCGACGAAGTTATTGGCGTCATCGAGCGTGGCCAGGTGGCCGTTGGTGATCAGCAGAGAAGTCATGCATTCGGTCTCTTTTCCCCGAGAATAGACGTCGCAGCCGGTTCAGTCGGTCGTGGTTATTCCTTATATATTGCAGGCAGATGCGGCATTGAGTTTGCGAGGCCTCGCAGCAGGACGGCCATCGTGGCCTGGGGCTCCTCCCGGGCCGGTTTGTCGCCGTCATAGCCCAGATCGCTGTCGAGTTCGATATGGTGCGTCACTCCCTGCCAGCGGGCATCCATCGCCCACCGGTCCTCATTCCTGAACACCATGAAAGCATTGTCGCGCTGTGCCTCGAATTCCGGGCGGTCGAGGTACAGCCGGGGTTTGTCGCGCCAGGGCTGTCCTGAGGTAGGGCAGAAAGTCGTGCAATTGCCGCACTCGTTGCAGAGATCGCTGAGGACCGCGACCTGGAACGGTTGCTGTACCATGGCGCCCTGATCCGGGACGCCTGTCTCGTAGGTCAGCAGTGCGAGGTTAGGGCAAACCCCTACGCACAGACTGCAGTAGGTATCGCAATCGAGGCAGCGGGCGGCCTCTGTGCGGGCTTGTTGCGCATCATAAGTGAGCACCACCTCCCTGGCGTCGTCACGATCTTTCAACGGGGTATGTTTTGCCGGAGCACGCCATTCGCGATGACTCCGCCGTCGCAGCAATTGTGCTGTATCGAGCGTTCGGGTCATAGTGGAATCACAGCCCGACGGGTGACGTTGCAGGATGGCATCGGCGATCGCCTTGCCAGCAGCCACGGCCTTGACGATCGAGGCCGGCCCGTCATTGGCCACATCACCACCGGCATAGACTCCGGGCACTGACGTCTCGAAGCTCACGGGATCAACTTCGATGTAGCCCTTGTCGTTGACTGCGATCGCTTCCTCGTCAAAAAAATCGAGAACGGCATGCTGGCTGATGGCCAGAATCAGTGTGTCCAGCGGCACTTCGAAGCCGGAGTCCGGAACCTCGTGCGGTATCTTGCGGCCCGACGTATCACGATCGCCCTTGTAAGTCATACGGCGACATTCGAGCGCCCGGAGCTTTCCGTCGCTGATGATTAAGCGCTGCGGTTTACACAGTTCAAGCACATCGACACCTTCGTCGAGCAGGTGTGCGATTTCTTCACGATCGGCCGGCATCTGGTCGATGGTGCGGCGGTAGATCAGGCTGACTCGACCGTCTGATTGCCGCCGGGCGACTCGTGCGCAATCCATAGCCGTGTCACCGGCACCGATGACGCCGACATGTCGTGCCGACTCGATCGGTTCTCCTTCCCGGGCGCGCCGCAAAAAAGTCAGCGCGTCGATTACTCCATCGCAGTCTTCGCCGGCAAGACCCAGCGTCTTACTGAGCTGGGCGCCTACCATGATCACGATCTTGTCAAAGCCATCCCGACGCAGTTGCGACAGGTCGAAGTCCCGACCCGCCTTCGCACCAAAGTGGAACTGAACGCCAAGTTCTTCGAGCAAACCGAAATCCCGGTCGAACACTTTTCGAGGAAGCCGGTACTCCGGGACCGCGCCGCTGACCATGCCGCCGGCATAGCGATACTCCTCGAACACATGGACCTCGATCCCGGCAGAGGCCAGCTCGGATGCGGCTGCCATGCCACCCGGTCCGGCCCCGATGATCGCGACTT
>WTCH01000287.1 GCA_013138675.1 Woeseiaceae bacterium
CCTGACTGCCACCCGAGAGTACCAAAACGTCCTTGCGCTTAACGTCCATCACGGCAATGCGATAGTTGCCGTTGACGAGATGCACCATGGCGAGCTTATCGCCATCGGGTGAAAGCCGTGGACGCGCATTGTAACCGCCTTCAAATGTCACACGTTCTGCCGATCCGCCATTGGAAGACACGCGGTAGATCTGCGGCCCCCCGCTCCTGTCCGACGTGAAATAGATGGAGCTTCCATCAGGCGACCAGCTACCTTCGGTGTCGATCGCACGATGCGTCGTGATGCGCTTGGTCTGGCGCGAATTGATGTCGAGCGTGTAGATGTCGAGGTTACCGTCCGCGTCACTAAGCGTAACGACGAGCTTGCGCCCATCCGGTGAGAAGGCAGGTGCACCATTTACCCCGGCCCGGCTGGACACCTGGACCCGGTTGCCCGTTCGCAACGTTTGGATAAATATCGACGATCGGTCGCCCTCGAACGATACGTAAGCAAGCCTGCGACTATCCGGCGACCATGCCGGCGACATGATCGGGTCTGTGCTCTCCATGATCTTGTGTTCGTTGAAGCCGTCCTGGTCAGCCACGATTAGTGAATAGAGCCTGCCATCACTACGGTCTTCCGACGTTACATAGGAGACCTTGGTGTCGAACACGCCCGCTATTCCGGTGAGCTTCTCGTAGATCATATCGGCGGCGCGATGCGCCACGCGGCGCATGGTGCCGCGGCTTGCTGGCATGCGGTAGCCCACGAGCTGATCACGCCCAAACACGTCAAACAACTGAAACTGCATGCTGTAGGCATTGTCACCGGTCTGGGTGATGCGACCCACGACAACGGCCTCGACGCCAAGAATGGCCCAGTCGTCGAAATCAACGTCGACGCCTGTCGTCGGCTTTTGCAGCATGTCTTCTTCGGGTATCGGTGCAAAGCGGCCACTGCGTGTCAGATCGTCCGAGATGATCTGGGCAGCATCGCCAGGCATGGCATCGCTGTTGCCCTCCCAGCCGAATGGCACGATCGCGATTGGGCGGCGTTTGATGCCTTCGGTGATCTCAACAACGAGCTGCGCCTGGACGACGCTGCTCAGTGAAACCAGCAGGAGACAAACCAGGACGATTACTTTTCGCACATTGACCTCATTTCTGTATCGGTTTATTCGGCAGTGGGCCTGAATTCTAACTGGATGTCCCGACTAAATACGCTCGGATCTTCAGGTGATGGCAGCGGCGACGCCCTGTGGACGGCCGCCTCAATCGAACGTCGCACTGCCACATCGCCATTACACTGGCCAATGCTAACAGACACGACCTCGCCACCCGGCAACTGGCGGATATTAACGATGCACTCAATGCCTGCCGTCGCAGTGGGCGGTTGCACCCATCGATTCATTATTCTCTGCCGAATCGCATACGCATAGGCGGCCTTGGCGTCCGCCTGCATCGCCACCAGGCGATTACTCTCTGCATCCAGCTCCGCTTGTCGTGCCGCATCTGCTTCCGCTCTGAGGCGCTCATTTTCCTGGCGCTGCCGTTCGATCTCGGCCAGCCGCAGCCGCTCGGCTTCCTGGCGTTCGCGCTCTTTGCGAGCTTCCTCGTCCTTACGACGCTTTTCCGCATCCGCCACGCGTTCTCGCTCGGCTGCTGCCTCCTCTTCGGCCTTCCTGATCCGGCTCAGGCGGGCCTGTTCGACCCGCGCGTCTTCAAGCCGTTTCAGCTCTTCGGCACGCAGTCGATCCTGTTCGCTGGTATCCGGTTCCGGTTCTGGTTGCGGCGGTGGCGGCTCTACCACTTTTGGCGGCTGCACCGCCGCGGTTTCCGGAATCAGCGTCCCCTTAATTGCAAGTGGCACAACGGGCGTCGCCCTTGCCCGAAAATCGACGGCCAAAAAGAGCGCACCAAACAGCAACACGTGCAGCAGCAGTGCCATCGTTACGGGGATCATGTTGTTGCTGTCGCGAACCATGTCAGGTTTATTCGGGTACCGGGTATGTGTCCAGGGGGTCCGTTACAAATCCGACATTTTCGGCGCCGCCTTGTTGCAACAGAACCATGGCGCCCACGACATAGCCGTATTCAACTGCCCTGTCGGCCTTGATCAACATTGGCGTTTCAGGGCTGTTCCTCAGGATCGCGCTCACTTTTGCGACAATTTCCTTGGCGTTCGAAGGCTCATCCTCATCGTCGCCAACGCTCAGGTAGAGGTTGCCGGCTTTATCGACACTGACGATCAATGGCAGCTTGTCTGCGGCACTCTCGATGGGCTCGGCGCCTGCCTTCGGCAGTTCCACCTCGATTCCCTGTGTCAGCAGTGGCGCTGTCACCATGAATATCACGAGCAACACGAGCATGACGTCGATGTAAGGCACGACGTTAATCTCGCTCATAAGCTTGCGTTTTTGCAGCGGCGTTGCCACCTCAGTCTCCTATCTTTGCGCGTGCGTGACGCTGCAGAATGCTCGAGAACTCCTCCGTGAATCCGTCGTAGCGATACTCGAGGCGCACGACCTTATCCGCGTAGCGGTTGTATGCAATGACGGCGGGAATTGCCGCAAACAGGCCCATCGCCGTCGCGATCAGCGCCTCGGCGATTGGCGGCGCCACGACAGCGAGCGTTGCCGTTTGGACGTTACCGAGGTTCATGAACGCCGTCATGATCCCCCAGACTGTACCGAACAGACCAACGTAAGGACTGGTTGAACCGATTGTTGCCAGCGTTGCGAGGCTCTGCTCGAGGCGATCGACTTCACGCATTTGGGCAACGCGCATTGCACGACGACACTCTTCGACGACTTTGTCAGCGTTTATGCCACCAGCCTGCATGGCGCGATTAAATTCGCGAAAGCCGGATTCGAAAATGCTCGCCATGCCGACGTTGCCCGCCCGGTCGCGGGTTGTACTGTTGTACAGCGTGTTGAGATCGCCACCCGACCAGAAGCTGGCTTCGAAATCATCCGACGCGTCCGTGGTGCGCCGGATCAGGCGCCGCTTCGTGAAAATGATGCTCC
>WTCH01000367.1 GCA_013138675.1 Woeseiaceae bacterium
GACTCCGAGTTGTTTTTCTACCTGGCGCTGAGCCTGGGTCTGAAAGACGATCCGCCGTCAGCCGTCGCACGGGCGGTTGGCCTTATCGAGGCGACCGGGCACGCGCACGGAATCGAGAACCCCATCCAGATGTCGGTGGCAACCACAGACGGTGACAATCTGTGGTTCTTCCGTTACTCCAGCGAACGAAAGTCCCCCTCGCTTTTCTATAGCACTGATGTCGAGACCCTGCGTGCTCAATACCCGGACCATCCCGTACTGCATAGTCTATCCGACGAGACGCGGCTGGTCGTCTCGGAGCCGCTGAGCGACCTCGTTGGCGCCTGGAACGAGGTGCCCGAATCCAGCTGCGGCATCGTGCAGCAGGGTCAGGACGAACTGCGTCCGTTCGTGCCGCGATCTGATTGAGGCTGTCGTCGCGTTGACGAGGAATTGCTGATCAGGCGATGTGCTGTTTACGCCGGTCATGAGATTCTCCCTTGACTGTTGTTTCGCCTGAGCTTCCTACAACTTCCTAATTCTAAAATTCCACGTGAACCGCATGTAGAAATCGAAAAGATCCCCACTCGAAACCTCGATGATTCTTTGCCGCAAGTCGAGACGCCGGCGGCCGCGAATATCCACGGCCATCCGATCGTTCGGCCGCCACATATACCGAAGCTCGATCAGCCTTTCGTTGCCCCTGTACTGCGGCGACACAAGCCACCCTGCTTCCGTCTGTGCATAATTGATACCAATGCTGTGTTTCGGCACAAAGTCCATGACGCTTGCAGTGACGTTCCAGGCGAGCCCGTTGGTGTCGCCCGCGCCGACGATTCCTGCGGCAGCTTTTGTCTGCGTGTTTGGTGCATAACCAAGCTCGGATGAAATTCGGATTCTCCAACTGTCCTCACGCACCGGCCAACGAAAGGCAGTTGCTCCCTTATTCTTATCATCGATCAATAGTCCTGAGAGCCGACACCCACCGATCACTACAACAGGGTGGAAGGCCGGAACGGACCTCAATCCTGCTCGGCAGTCGTTCCTACCTTGCGAACGAGCCAGTTGGCGAGCGGTCTTGCCGTTATGCCGTGGGCAACCAGGCTCAATATGACCGTGCAAGCCACTACCATCGCCATGAGCTTGCCGCCCGGCAGGTCTTTATTTATGACGATAATGGCAAACACGATGCTGGCAAGTCCCCGCGGGCCGAACCACCCGAGAAACAGCCTGCTCGCAACCGGCTCTCCGCTGCCGACCAGCGACAGAAATATTGGCATAACTCGAATTAGCGTCAGGCTGAGAACCGAGTAACCGATCACCTGCCAGGTAATCAGGTCCGCAAACTGGCCGACAACGGCGGCACCGAATACCAACCAGGTCAGCATAGCCAGGGTTTCAGCGTCGCCCTCGGCAGCCAGAACCAGCTTATGCGTGGAGTCTTTGGCCAGGTGACCGAACAACAGACCGCCGGTAAATGCGGCGATGTAGCCGCTGCCGTGCATGCTCTGCGCGACCGCGAAACAGGCGATGGCCAGCGCGATGATCGTAACCTGCACCCAGACTTCAGTCACCCAACCCCGCTGCCAGCACGCCTTCAGCAAGGGAGCGGCGATTGCGCTCAGCCCGATGCCGACGAGCAAACCGATACCCAGTTCCTCGGCCACCAGGGTCAATGCCAGCGACATACCGCTGCCATGAGCATTGACGCCCTCGGCCAGCGCAATGAATACGAATAGCACCGGTACACACAGACCGTCGTTCAATCCGCTTTCCGCGTTAAGGCCCTCGCGAACGTGGATCGGGACGCTCTTGTTCGTGATGACCGCTTTGCCCAGCGCCGCGTCCGTCGCGGCAAGCATCGTTGCGAGGATGGCCGCCTCGAAAAGGCTGAGACCATCGAATAGGAGAACGGCAAAGCCGAAGCCGAGCAAAATAACCCCCGGCAGTCCAATCAACAGCATCCTCGACGGGATCTTTATGTGGCGTTTCAGCGTTGACAGATCGGCGTTGGCAGCATCGACGAACAACACCAGCGCCAAGGTCAGGTCCGCAAGTATCCGCAGCTCCCTTGTCGTTATCTGAAGATCGAACAAGCCGAGGACCAACGGCCCGAAAATGATTCCTGAGGCAACGAATACGATTGGGCCGGAAAAGAACCCGCGTTCGATTCGCCCCGCGATAATGCTGTATATGAATACATAGACGGCCAGAATTGCCAGTTCTTCATACAATGTGACTACCCTCCACTCTCATGAATATTTCAGCCATTTACTGCAACGGAATACTTGGCACCGGGAATGAGAACGTCAGCAAAAACGTATTCCCCTCGAGCGACGTTCGGGCACCCGTTTCCCAGAAGTACCGCATATTCAAGAAGCCGTACAATTTGCTCTTACTGGCCAGTGGAATCGTAACCTCGGGGCCGATTCCGTACACCCGGTGCCTGTCGAGCAGTTGACCCCCAGGCGGGGTAGATCCCAGCCCGAAATCGTCGTCGCTGACTTTCCACTGGGCGTAGTAAGCGATTCCGACGTTGGCTGCGCCGTCCATGAAGGATTTGCCTAGCCCGCCTTCGAGCGTCAGGATATCTCCGACGCGAACGTCGGTCCCGTCTTTGTCACCGTGAGTTTCATACGCAGCAAAAGCGGCGAAATGCCAACTCTTGGCCTCATCGAAATACACGGTCGTGCCGCCGAATAGCTCATAACTCCACATCCCCAGGCCGCGGTTGCTGTCACCGCCGGCCTCGAACTCACCTGTGGGCGCATAGAGTCCGAGACCGGCGATAAAATCTGCACGAGCTGTATTCCAACCCAGAGTGATCGGCTGAATGTAGATATCGGCGAGTCCGGTGCTGACCTCCTCATTGACCTGGAGGGGCGGGGATGCCAGCGCATTATTAGTGACGCCCGGCCAGACAGCGAAACCATAAGTGCCGCCCAGGATCTTCTTCTCGGACACCCACATCAGTCCTGCAATAGCCGCCCTGGCATCGATGGATCCGCCACCGCCGAGTGGAGAAAGCTTGTCGCCATTTTGGTCGCGCAAGGTATCGGCGGTGAAATCGTAAAACAGCGGGATGACATAGAACCCAGGTGGTGCCTGTGTGCCCGCAAGCAGTCCAAAGTCGCCTTTCGTATTGTGACCAGACAGCTGCGCCTGGCCACTGAGAGGAAGCAGAAGAGCAAACAAGAGCGCCCAATATTTCATCACTTTCATTACTACATGCTCCTATCGAGCCAGCCTTTGTGGGACGGCTGTCACTGGTCTTCTCTGTTCAGCCAAGCCGGCAATTCGTTGCGATCGAAACTGGACGCCGGTTCCACGATGTTCTGTATGAGTTCCTCGGTACTGGTTGGTGCCAGCTGCGTGGCCCAGGCAGTACCATCGAGCGCCTGTTGATAGCCGCGCTCAAACAGGGCTGTTTGCTCCACAGGATCAAACGTCAATGACCCAGTCGTAAATTCGAAATCCGGCGGCACGAAGCTAAAGTGGAAATCGGCACCGTGCACCATCGACAGCACCCACAGCCGATACACACTCCCCTGCGTAACTTTGGTCAGCAATGCATCAACGCTTGCGCCTGCGATCGCGCCCAGTGTCCCGTCGACCGGTTT
>WTCH01000082.1 GCA_013138675.1 Woeseiaceae bacterium
CAGATTACGCCAGCGCCCGACAAAGTCGGAACTGTCGTTGTTGTAGCAAAAGACTTTTTCGATACATGGTTGATCGGCACCAACTCTCCGGACAAAAGCAAAATCTCCATAACGATACCCGACTGGGTTTCCGACGGTGATTACAACTATGGATTCCTGACCAATAATGGCAAGTGTGCCGACCCAAGGTTCCGGGTCGAATAAAAAAAGGCCGGGCTCTTGCCCGGCCTTATCGGTTGCCTGCACCTATCGGGGGGGAGAGAGGGGTCAGGCTGCCTTTAAAGCGTCCGAGGCTGACAAATACTCGTAGCCCAGATCGTGGGCGACGGCCTCGTGGTTTACATGTCCGGCGTGGACATTCAGTCCGTTTGCCAGGTGGGAGTCGCGGCTCAGTGCGTTGCGCCAGCCGTAGTTTGCGAGTGCTTTGACGAACGGCAGTGTCGCGTTCGTTAGTGCGAACGTACTCGTGCGCGGCACGGCGCCTGGCATGTTCGTTACACAATAGTGAACAACGTCATCGACGACATAAGTCGGCTCGGCATGTGTTGTCGGCCGGCTTGTCTCGAAACAACCACCCTGGTCAATCGAGATGTCGACCATGACGGCACCGCTGTGCATATCTTTGACGTTCTCGGCCGAAACAAGCTTCGGCGCTGCCGCACCAGCAATCAATACCGCGCCAACAACGAGATCTGCCTCGGTAACGAGGTCATCGATCGCATGCTTGGTCGAGTAGACCGTATGAATCCTGCCGCCAAAAATGTCGTCTATCTCTCGCAAACGCGGCAGTGAACGATCGAGGATCGTTACATCTGCGCCCAGGCCAATGGCCATGTCTGCAGCATGGGTTCCCGACACGCCGCCACCAATGATAACGACCTTGCCCGGTTGAACCCCCGGCACTCCACCGAGCAGCACGCCGCGTCCACCGTTGGCTTTCTGCAGGTGATACGCGCCGGACTGGATAGATAAACGGCCTGCAACTTCTGACATGGGTGTCAGCAAGGGCAGCGAGCCATCGTCCGCAGTAACTGTTTCATAGGCGATCGCGGTCGTACCCGACCCGACGAGTGCCTTTGTCTGGGCCGGATCCGCTGCAAGGTGCAGGTACGTGAACAACACCTGGTCGTCACGCAGCATCGCGCACTCATTGAGTTGCGGCTCTTTGACCTTGATGATCATCTCGGCAGCTGCGAAGACCTCTTCGGCTGTGCCAAGTACCGTTGCGCCTGCCTTCTCGTAGTCCGCATCCGTCATGCCAATGCCGAGACCAGCGTTCGTTTCGACGATAACGTCGTGGCCGTCATGCACAAGTTCGCGCACGCCAGCAGGTGTCATGCCGACACGAAATTCGAGTGTCTTTATTTCTTTTGGTATTCCGACTTTCATGAGCTCTCTCCCGTTTCTCATGATCCAACTGACACATTACGCTCGATTTTACGCCATGTGCTTGCTTTTTCAGTGACAAGAACGCGTATTTGTGGCATTTTCTGCTGCTATTCTCCCTTTTTAAGCAATTTTCTGTTTTCCATGTGGATCGTTTTGACAGATTGATTCTCGAGGCACTGCAGCGCGACGGCCGCATCAGTAATAAACAGCTCGCGCAGCAGGTCCATTTATCCGAGTCCGCCTGCCTGCGGCGTGTGCGCGCGCTCGAGGAAGACGGCATGATCGAGCGTTACGTCGCGATGGTCAGCCAGAGCAAAGCCGGCATACCGGGCGATGTCCTCGTGCACATTGGCCTGCACCGCGAAGAGCAGAGTGAACTCGCGGCATTTGAGGAAGCCGTCCGCAATATTCCTGAAGTCATGGAGTGTTACCTGATGACCGGAGAATTCGACTACCTGCTGCGAGTTGTCGTTGCCGATATGGCGGATTTCGAGCGCATCCACAAAGATGAACTGACACGCCTGCCCGGAGTGGCGCGCGTCAATTCGAGTGTGGCCATCCGCACGGTCCTCAAACGCACGGCACTGCCGCTACGATGAGCTTGTCCGTACAGTATCGCGACGCGCGGAAAGTGATGCCGGGTCTATGTGCAGAGCTCGAGCCTGAAGACACTGTCATTCAATCGATGCCGGACGTCAGTCCATCGAAGTGGCATCTCGCCCACGTCACCTGGTTTTTCGAGCGCTTTGTTCTTAAGGTCTTTGACCCGGACTACAGAACGATCGATGACCAATACGACTTCCTGTTTAACTCCTACTACTTCTCGGCCGGCCAGATGCACGCGAGGCCGAAGCGCGGATTGTTGTCGCGACCGACGCTGGCGGAAATCATGGAGTACAGAGCGCATGTAGACACCTCAGTGCTTTCACTACTCGAGACAGCAGGCGACAACCCAGATTTGCATGCCATGGTTCTGCTGGGAATCAATCATGAGCAACAGCACCAGGAACTGTTCCTGACCGACATCAAGCACGTCTTCTCCTGCAACCCGATGCGGCCATCCGTTAGCACCAACCTCGCAATACCAAAACCGGCCGCGCCTGGCAGCTACGCATTTGTAAACGGGCCTTCCGGTATTCATGAAGTCGGTGCTTCGACTGACAACTTCTTCTTCGATAACGAGACGCCGAGACACGATACATTGCTGCATGAGCATCGGATCGGCACGCGCCTCGTTACTAACGCCGAGTATCGACAGTTCATCGATGATGGCGGCTACAGGGACTCCAACCTGTGGCTCTCTGACGGCTGGTCGACGATCAACGAGCGTGGTTGGAACCGGCCGTTGTACTGGGACCAGTCTCCCGAATCAGAATTCACGCTTGGTGGGCAACGCGACATTGATAGTGCTGCGCCGGTCTGTCACATCAGCTACTACGAAGCCGATGCCTATGCGCGCTGGGCTGGAGCAAGGCTGCCCACGGAATTTGAATGGGAGTTGGCTGCGAACGACAAGCCAGTGCAGGGTAATCTGATGGAGTCTGGTTACTGGCACCCGGTGGCCGCGAATGGCGATCAGTTTTTCGGCGACGTCTGGGAGTGGACATCCTCATCGTACGCACCGTACCCGGGTTTTGTACCGCTTGACGGGTCGCTCGGCGAGTACAACGGCAAGTTCATGTGCAACCAGATGACGGTGCGTGGCGGATCGTGCGTAACGTCGACCGAACACATACGCCCGAGTTACCGGAGCTTTTTCTACCCGGATGCCCGCTGGCAGTTTCTCGGCATACGTCTCGCGAAGGATGGTGTTGCATGAGCATTGCACTGGCTGAAATCCTGGCAGGCCTGCGCTTGTCCGAAAAAATGATCTCGCCGAAATACTTCTATGACGAGCGCGGCTCGCAGCTGTTCGACGAGATCACACACTTGCCCGAGTATTATCCGACGCAAACAGAGCTCGGCATCATGCTGGATAACATGCCCGAGATATGTGGCCTGATCGGTAAGAAGGCGAGCCTTATCGAATTCGGTAGTGGCTCCAGCCGCAAAACCCGCTCACTACTTGACAGCCTTCAGCAGCAGGCCGTGTATGTTCCGGTCGATATTTCCGAGGACCACCTGCTCGAATCCGCGGAAAAAATTCGCTCGGAACATCCCGGCCTGGAAGTCTTACCCGTCGTTGCTGACTTTACTCAGCCTTTTGATCTGCCTGATCCGACCATCATGCCGCTGCGGAATATTGTCTATTTTCCAGGGTCGACCATCGGCAACTTCACGCATGACGCGGCGCAGGAGTTACTGGGAGTCATGCACCAGGAAGCAGGCGTTGATGGCGCAATGCTGATTGGTGTCGATCTGCAAAAAGACCCTGCCATCATCGAGCGCGCCTACAACGACAGTGCCGGTGTTACTGCCGAATTCAACCTGAATATGCTTACGCACCTCAACCGTGAATTTGGTTTTGACTTCGATGTCAGCGCGTTCACGCACAGCGCACACTACGATGCTGGCGCGGGCCGTATGGAGATTCGCCTGATCAGCGGGAAGAGCCAGGTCGTTACGAGTGGTGACGAGCGCATCGAGATCGATGATGGCGAATCGATCCTGACCGAGTACTCACATAAGTACACGCTGAAGGGCTTCGCAAAGATGGCGGAACGCGCTGGCTTCGAGGTTCGAAAAGTCTGGATGGATCAGAACAATCTGTTTAGCGTGCAGTACTGTGTCCGTCGCGGCTAAAGCCGCTACTACGGGAGTTTGTTGAAATTGTAGGAGCGGCTTCAGCCGCGACTATTCAACCTACTCAGGCGCGACGAACTCGTCGGGCACCGTAGCGCCGTCCCCAAAGAAGAACTTTTCCATCTCCGTCTCGAGGAACTTGCGTGCGTCAGGTTCGATCGGCGTCAGGCGATACTCGTTGATAAGAATCGTCTGGTGCGCGAGCCATTTCTGCCACGCTTCCTTCGATACACTGTCATAGATCCGCTGACCGAGCTGGCCGGGATACGGGGCATAGTCCAACCCTTCGGCGCCCTCGCCGAGCATTACGCAGTTAATTGTTCTGGGCATAGGTTTCGTCTTTCAGTGTGTTGATCAGTTTCTGCACCGGTGCAGCGATTCCACCGGGGGGTGCCGCGTCGAGTAAATGCCAGGTGGCATCGTCATTGTCGGCGACTTTACGCGACGTTGCGTCAATGCGCACTACCACCGGTTGAATATCGAGGTCGTAGTGGCTGAAGCTGTGCCGCAGGGTGTTCCAGGACTCGATGCTCCGCCCCGCGTCAGCAAGCGTCGCCCGACACCAGTCACCGACCTGTCCGTCCGACAATTCAGGCAGGCTCCAGAGCCCACCCCATATGCCTGCCGGCGGTCTGCGCTCGAGATAGATGGAACCGTCACTGACGGCCAGCACCATGGTCGTCTGCTTCAGCGGTTTCGCTTTCTTCGCCTTGCGACCGGGATAATGGTCGATCATGCCCGCTGCGCGAGCCGCACAATCGGCATGCACGGGACAAGCATCGCATTGCGGCCGGCTACGTGTACAGACCGTCGCACCGAGGTCCATCATGGCCTGCGTGTAATCGCGGATTCGGTTTTCCGGTGTGTTTTCTTCTGCCGCCTGCCACAGAGCCCTCGCGACATCAGCCTTGCCTGGCCAGCCGGCAATTGCGCCGTGCCGGGCCAGTACACGCTTTACGTTGCCATCAAGAATCGGGTATCGCTCGTCGTAGGCCAGCGCCATGATCGCCCCCGCCGTCGAACGACCGATTCCAGGGAGGGCCGCTACATCGTCGAAACGCTGTGGAAAGACGCCGTCGTGCTCATCGCGAATGCTGCGCGCGGCGCAGTGCAAGTTGCGAGCCCTTGCGTAGTAACCCAGACCCGACCAGTGATCGAGAACGGCATCGAGGTTTGCATCAGCGAGCGCCATGACATTGGGGAAGCTGTGCATGAAACGCTCGAAGTAAGGGATGACGGTTTGCACCTGCGTCTGCTGCAGCATGATTTCTGAAACCCAGACGCAATACGCATCCGGCTGTTGCCATGGCAGGTCCTTGCGCCCGTGCAGCTTAAACCACCGCAGCACGCGGCTCGGGAAATTACTCATCGTCACCGAACAGTTTCTTGAGTAGTTTGTCCTTGATCTCTTCCTCGACTTTTTTCTTCACTTCGTCCTTGAGCATCTCTCCAATGTCGGGAGCGATCGTCGGGTCCGCCAAAGAGCCAGTGATCCTGAGCGGAATCTTCGCCTGGGTGAACTCATCGAGCTCTTCCGCCGTAGCGTCGGTGGCGAATTCCGGGTTCTCAAGAATGCGTGCCGTCATTCGATAGTCAACTCTTGCCGCGGCGAAATCGACGGAACCCCTGCCCGTAAGCTGCATGAACGGTAACTGGGCAAAAAGATCATCATTACGAAATACGCCGTCCGTCACAGGACCTGTCGCCTTGACCGAACTGAACTGTGTGCGCGCCGGCAACTCGGGCTCGGGGGCCGGTTCCTGCTTATAGAGTGCGCGGGCACGTCGAAGCTCGTACCAGAGATCCGTTCCCTCCCATGCACCATCGATCAGCTCCATCGACATGCTGCCGCCAAGACTGCGCTGTATCGCCGCAAGGCTCTCGCCTCTGCCGCTAAGCCTGAAGGACCCATTTATCGTGCCGGTGATGTTTTCCTGCTCGAACATGGCCTGGGCGAGCGATCCGAGACTGACATCGCGGACGTTTTCATTGACTGACAGTACCGGCACGCTGCCAGACGCGTTGATACGAACATCACCGTCATACTTGCCATCGAAGAGGTCCGCGGTGATCGGATGCAAGCGCATATTGCCATCCGCAGCATTGAGCCCCAGCGTCACATTGTCGAAAGTCATACCACTCAGTTTTGCTGTCTCAACAGTCAGGTCACCTCGCACGTTGAACGCCCTGATCAGGTCGGCTGGAATCTCGACCGGGACGGAGTCGCCGCTCGACGCTGACGCATCTGTTGCCGGCTCCATGTATCGATCGAGATCGATGCTGTCAGCAGCAAGGTCGATACTGATCGTGCCTGCCTCATTTCGAGCCACCGATAGCTTGCCGCTGAACGTCGAATCATCGACTACGAGTTCAAGACCCGTGACGGATATCGCGTCTTCGTTCACCTGCACATTGCCGTCAAAGATGATCTTGCCCAGCGCGTCGGGGTCTGCCGTAACGGGCGCTTGGATATTGAGCCGGGTCATCAGGCTCTTCAGTGAGAATGCATCGATCTGCAGTCGTCCGCCCAGCCCTTCGCCGGAAACTGACAACGTTGCATCAACGCCCAGAACAGAGATCTCAGTGTCACCCAGGGTGATGCCTGCTTCATCACTCGGCACCAGCGACGTCTCGATCGAAACGTCACCGGACAGGTCGGCCGGTTGCAGTTCGAAGTCGAAATGGCTGCTGATATCGATCGGAATGCCGCTGACGACTCGGCCCGTCGTCAGGTTGACGTTCGAGAGGCTGTATCTCTCCCCTGCCTGGGCGTCGTTGTAGGACACCGCCGCGTCGCGAATTTCCACGCCAGCAACGTCCAACGTACTGGATGTGTCCTGCGCTGTTTCATCGGCATCAGGCTGCGCGCTCCTGGCCTCCTCGAGGTCCTGCCAGTTGTTGCGCCCGTTACTGGCGACTGCGAGATTCAACTCGAAACCATCCAGCGTAGCGGTACCGACGGATATCTCGCGATCGAGCAGCAAAGGCAACAGCTTTACGCTTAACTGCGCCTGTTCAAAACTCAGGAAGGGCTCCTCGCCAAAGCCCGGCGCGTTGCTGAGACTCGTCTTCCCAATGTTGACAGCAAACCACGGAAAAAAGCTCAGTTCCAGGTCACCCTCGATAACGAGATCACGACCGGTTTCGCGCTTGACCTCCTCGGCTATGCGATCTCGATAGTCGTTGGGATCAAAGAACAGGAAGATGGCAATCGCGGCGATTGTGAACAGCGCCACAAAAGCGACAAAAAAGTAACCGAGTTTCTTGAGCAAACCACCCATGACGGACTCCGGGATCGAGGCCGTATAGGTTACCAAACAAAAGGGGCCAGAGCCCGAGGGCTCTGACCCCATTTTCTGGAGTAGGCGCGCTGCTCGTCAGCGCGACAGTCGCACCGCAAGCGGAGCTCCTACATACTAGTTACACAGGTCGATGTCACCGTTCAGTGTCGAAATAATGACGCGTCCACCGCCGTCACCCACGGTATAGCTCAGTTCCAGCCCGGGTGTGTATTTGCTTGTTCGTTCCGGCTTCGGACCGAAGCAGTTGGTGATGTCGCCATTAAACGTCTCGACATCAAATCTCCCCTCCACATCATCGCCAAACTGTACGTCGACGTCGCCATTGACTGTCTCGATCGTCAGTTTGCCGCCATCGCGAAGATCAGCCTGGAAATCAACTTCGCCGTTAACCGAATTAAGTGTGGCGCGATCGAATGAGCCGTCTCGAACCAAGACGTCACCACTGACCACTTCCGCGGAAACCGCGCCTGACACATCA
>WTCH01000033.1 GCA_013138675.1 Woeseiaceae bacterium
CGCGACGCCGCATCTCGCCGAACAACAGCTTTTGCGCCGCGGTTGGTGCTTCGATCGGCTCGCGTGCTGCGCCAATAAGATCGCTGACCTGGGCAGGCGACAAAAGCCGCAGATTCTGCATGGCGAGCGCCGTTTGCTCGCCGTCCATGACGACCATGCCCGGGACCAGCGCTTCTTCAGCGACGCGTCTGGCAATGTAAGTAAAATCAACGGCTTCCTGAACATTTGAAGCAAACAACATGAAGAAACCTGTGTCGGCACTAAGGTGCACGGTCTCGTGGCCGCTGCCAAGAGCTGCGCCGTGTGCCGCGGCTGCGCGAGTGCCTACGTGCAACACCAGCGGTACGTGCTTGCCGGCGGCCGAGATCAGGAGATCCTGTGCAGCGGCGATATCCGTGCCGGACAGGAATGCGGTTGCGCGCCGGCCGGCCAGTGCCAGGCCGGTGGCGGCGGCAATAATGCCCCGTGGCCCCTCGGTCGTTTGCGCCGACAGTGCCTCGCCGAAAAGATTCGTGCCGCCGTGTTCCAGTTCATCCAGCCAGACTGAATCGGCCTCTGCACACGGCGAAGACCCACCCAGTACGGCGTGGGTCGCAATGCCGGCCTCCGACAGCACGACCGCGCTGTTGCCGTCGAGCACGCAATCCAGTCCTTTCTCGCGGATGTCAGAACCCGCCGGCGCGCCGAACACTTTGCGGTACCAGTGGATTGCGATGTTGCGCAGAGCTGGCATCAGGCTATCCCCGCTTTTCTGGATTCCTGATCCTGGAACTGTTCGCGCTCAAGCCAGACGATTGATCGAGTAGCACAGCGAAAAACAGCATCAGGCCTGGGCTCACCGCCCGAGGCGTAGTCAATGACGGGGAGGTTGTCTTGCATGGTGATCAACCCGGGCGCTGCGTCCGCAACACACTTGCCGCACGCATCGCAGGCTACTTCGCAGAGTTGCGTTGCCGCCTCGCCAGCCAACGGCATATTGCATTGCACGTACAGGTTTTGGTTGAGCGGTACAAGTTCGAACAGATCTCTCGGACACGCTGCAACGCAATCGGGGCAGGCGCGGCATTTCTCGGTGTCCACTTGTGGCAGCCCGTTGGCGTTCATGTGAATGGCATCGAATGTGCACGCCGCTTCGCAATCGGCCAGGCCAAGACAACCCCAGGCGCATCCCTTGCCACCGCCCGACACGACGGCCGCCGCGCGACAGCCCTCGAAACCACGATACTCCGCGATCTGGTGTGCCTGCAGGCCGCCACCGCCGCAGCGCAAGCGAGCAACCAGCTTCTCGGCACGGCCTGCATCGACCTCGAGGAATTCGGCGATCTGCTCGAGGTCTTCGTCGGTGCTGACCGTGCACTGACCGGGGTCGACTTCGCCCGCCACCAGTTTTTCTGCAAACGGCAGGCAGCCCGGCTGTCCGCACGCGCCACAGTTGGTTCCCGGCAGCAACTCGTTCGTGGCCTCAATGCGAGGATCTTCGTCAACCTTGAGAAAGCGCTGCGCGATGGCGAGAATCGTGCCGAAGAACAGGCCGATTCCTACCATGATGGCCGGCGCTACGAGCAGGCTGTTCATCAGTTGAACGGCGCGGCGCGGGCGATTAAGTCATCAAGCCCTGGCTCATTGGGATCCAGGGGCTTGCCCGGGTGAATGCATTTGGCGGGACAGATTTCGGCCGCCGCCACGAGGTCGGCATACGGACCGGCTTTGACGTCTTTGATGATCGCCTGCTTGTCATCGTTATACACAAACATCATCTTGTTGATGACCATGCAGTCATCGCAGGTTGTGCACATCGCCGTGTCGAGCCAGGGTTCGTCGAAACTGAGTTCTTCCTCGGCTTCTTCTTCGACTTCGGGCTCCGCTTCAGCCGCAGCGTCCTCGGCCGGTGCTTCGGTCTGCGCCGGCGCTACGGCCGGCATCGTTGCAAGCTGGCTATCGCCAGCGACCATACCTGATAGATCGGCGCCCATGAGGACATCAACAAGTTGTCCCATGGCTTCGCCGGCTGCTTCCGAGCGGACGCTTTCCAATTGCTCTTCGTGCTCTTTCTGAATTTGTTCGCGCTCAGCATCGATCGCCGCACGTTGCTCTTCGATGATCCGGTCGACCGCCTCTTCGACGTAGAAATTATGGATCCCGGCCAGTTCCTGCAGCGTGTGCCAGTAGTTCAGCCGGTCACGACATGCGAATACAAGGGCGCGGGAGACCACGATTCTTACCAGCACATCCTGATCGTCAATCGCCCAGATAAAAGGCACGGCGTGCTCAACAAGCTCTTCCTCGCTATCCAGGTATTGATCGACCGGTATGAGGTCGGCGGACTCGAAGCCCGCTGGAACCATGCGAAAATGCCCATGCAACGCGGGCATCAACAATGCGTAATCGGCAAAAGTGAACGCGAGCTCCATCTCGGTAACCTCGCCGTCGGCATTGCGGTACTCGAGCTTCTCGATCGGCCAGTCGTTATCGGCCTGCGGGTTACTACCGAAGCTGATTCGTTC
>WTCH01000233.1 GCA_013138675.1 Woeseiaceae bacterium
GACTTCGACAACTCTCGCGCGGCTGCCTGCTGCGATCGCTTGTTCGCCTACATTGTGAATATTCCAGTCGCTACCACGGTATTGCGCACGACCGTGGCCACCGGAAGCAATTTCATTCGTCACAGAGACCGAGTCGCCTGCGATTTTGTTATCAAAACCCTGACCGCCACTACGTAGCTTGGTGTACAAAGCCGCACGAAACGTGAAAAAGAAAATCAACGACACAATCGCGAAAGAAAGCCACTGGCCCCACTCCGGCATTGTTACACCGAACAGGGTTGCCATTCCGACAATCGCCGCAGAGACGCCGAGAAAAACGAGATAGAACTGCGCATCAACTGCGAAGAGTTCGGCGCCGAGTAAAACGGCACCCAGGATCATCCAGGCCCACCATGTCATAGCACAATTCCTTGGGTTCGTGTGGTGACACTATAGCGCGAGAATTCCGTTAATATATGGGGCCATTAAGAATAATTTCAATAAGGAATGGCATGCAGGAAATCGTAAGTACCGTCAGCGGACTGATCTGGGAACCTGTCCTTATTTACCTGGCACTCGGAACAGGCCTGTTTTTTTCCATCACAACTCGCTTCGTACAAGTGCGCATGTTCAGGGAAATGATTCACCTGCTGTTCTCGGGCAAGGAATCTGATCGTGGTATTTCCTCCTTTCAGGCGTTGGCCGTTTCTCTATCCGGCCGTGTCGGAGTCGGTAACATTGCCGGGGTTGCAGCAGCCATAGGAATTGGCGGCCCAGGCGCCGTTTTCTGGATGTGGATCGTCGCGTTTTTTGGCTCCGCGACAGCGTACGTCGAGTCCGCACTAGGCCAGATCTACAAGGAAGAGGATGAAGGCCAGTTTCGCGGTGGCCCTGCCTACTATTTCGAGAAGGCGCTGGGGCTGAAATGGTACGCGTGGTTATTTGCGCTCTCTACCATCGTTGCAGTCGGTGTGCTATTGCCAACGGTTCAGTCAAACAGCATCGGTGCGGCTGCTGAACTCGCTTTTGGCGGCGGCGGCATGCTGCAAACCGGGTTTGGCGATATCAGTTATACGAAGTTTGCCGCGGCAGTGATTGCCGTCGCATTTCTCGGCATCATTGTCTTTGGCGGCGTAAAACGCATCGCGCACTTCACCCAGGTCGTTGTGCCTTTCATGGCGCTCGGCTACGTCTTAATGGCCCTGATCATTATCGGCATGCACATCACCGAATTGCCGGGAATCATCGCCTTGATCTTCACGGACGCGTTCAACCCGATGGCTGGTATCGGCGCTGCTATCGGCTGGGGCGTCAAGCGCGGCGTTTACTCCAATGAAGCAGGCCAGGGCTCCGGTCCACACGCTGCTGCCGCGGCCGAAGTTCAGCACCCCGCGCAACAGGGACTCGTGCAGGCTTTCTCCGTGTACATCGACACGTTGTTTGTCTGTTCTGCAACGGCGTTCATGATCCTGATTACGAACCAGTACTACGTCACCGGAGTCGACACGGCAATCAGTGGTGGCGTTTTGCCCACGGATGTCATCGCCAACGGCCCGGCGTTTACTCAGTATGCCCTCCAAAGCGTGATGGGCGGATTCGGCAAGGTATTCGTGGCTGTCGCCCTGTTCTTTTTTGCCTTCACAACGTTACTTGCTTATTACTACATTGCAGAAACCAATGTTGCGTACATCCGCCGGACGTTCAGGTTTCCCGGAGAACTGACAATCCTGAAATTTGTTCTTCTGGGCTCCGTCTTCTACGGCACGGTACGAGAGGCCGACCTGGCCTGGGGACTTGGCGACATCGGCGTCGGCGTCATGGCCTGGCTCAACATCATCGGTATCCTGATCCTGTTCTTTATGGGCAAACCGGCGATCAAGGCGCTCGAGGACTATGAGGCACAGCGTAAAGCCGGTGTTAAGAATTACACCTTCGATCCCGAGGCTCTTGGCATAAAGAACGCGGACTTCTGGAGCTCCAAAAACAAGTAAGTCTGCGCCTGCAACTAGTTCGGATAATTGAGCGCGCGCTTGTCTGCGGCAAGCGCCGCTTCATGGATAGCCTCGGCCAGCGACGGGTGTGCATGAATCGTGCGCTGCAAGTCCTCGGTACTTGCTGAAAACTCCATCGCCAGAACGGCCTCAGCGATCAGTTCTCCGGCCATCGGTCCAACGATGTGCACGCCGAGTATTTCGTCGTCGTCTTCAGCTGCAATGACTTTGACCATACCGCTCGTTTGTTCGAGTGCTTTGGCGCGTCCATTTGCGGCAAACGGGAAAGAGCCTGTCTTGTAAGCACGACCACTTGCCTTGATCTCTTCTTCTGTCTTGCCCACCCAGGCGATTTCCGGCGCGGTGTAAAGTACCGACGGGATAACGTCGTAATTAACTTCTGAGATCTCACCCGCGATCAGGTCGGCGGCCATGACGCCTTCTTCTGACCCCTTGTGGGCAAGCATCGGTCCGCGGACACAATCGCCGACCGCATAGACACCTTTGACGGCTGTGCGACATTCATCATCAACAACAATGAAACCGCGCTCATCGAGCTGGATACCCGAATCGTCAGCCAAGAGCCCGTCAGTGAATGGTCGCCGACCAACAGCAACAATGAGTTTGTCCACCTCAATGGACTGCGCGCCATTGCCGTCTTCGTAATCAACCTTGACACCACTACCGGTTGTGGCCGCTGCCGTCATCTTCGCACCCAGCTTGATATCGAGACCCTGCTTCTTGAACTCTTTCGCCGCGACCGCCGAAACGTCGCGGTCCGCCATGAACAGAAAGTCATCCATGGCTTCTATAATCGTTACCTTAGCGCCAAGTCGCGCCCAGACGCTGCCAAGCTCGAGACCAATAACGCCCGCGCCAATCACGCCCAGCGTTGCCGGCACTGCATCCAGCTCAAGGGCGTCCCAAGAGTCAATGATCTTGTCGCCGTCATACGGAGCGACGGAAAGTTCGATAGGTGTTGATCCAGAACCCAGGACTACGTTCCTTGCTTCAATGATCTCGACGTCACCTTCGACAGGCGTGAATTCGACCTTCCGGCCGGCAAGCAACTTGCCGTGACCAACCAGGCCTTCCACTTTGTTCGCTTTGAACAGGCCGGCAATGCCACCCGTTAGCTGCCGCACGATACCTGCACGCCGTTTCTGCATTGCAGCAATATCAATACCAAGGTCACCGGTCGAGATTCCGTGTTTCTTGAACTCGTGCTGCGCGCGGTGGTACAGCTCCGATGATTCAAGTAGCGCTTTCGAGGGAATGCAGCCGGCATTCAGACAGGTGCCGCCAAATGCATTCTTGCCATCTTTGTTTTTCCATTCGTCGATACACGCAACACTCAAACCTTGCTGGGCCGCACGAATAGCAGCGATATAGCCAGCCGGGCCGGCGCCGATGACAACAACGTCGTAACTTTTACTCATGTAAACCTCTAAATGTTCAGCAATAGTCTGCCCGGATCCTCAAGCAGTTGTTTGATAGTAACCAGGAATTGTACGGAGTCCTTGCCGTCGACGATACGGTGGTCGTACGTCAGCGCGAGATACATCATCGGCCGCACGACAATTTCATCATCGACAACCATAGGGCGCTTCTGGATCGCGTGCATGCCAAGAATCGCGCTTTGCGGCTGATTCAGAATCGGCGTCGACATCATGGAGCCGAAGATACCGCCGTTGGTAATTGTGAACGTGCCGCCTGTTAGCTCTTCCATGCCAATCGTCCCGGCCTGTGCCTTCCTGGCCACGTCGCCGAGCTCGCGCTCGAAATCAGCGAAGCTCAACTGGTCCACGTCGCGAATCACCGGCACCATCAGACCACGTTCGGTAGAAACTGCGATGCCGATATCGTAGTAATTGTGATAGATGACATCAGTGGCCTCGACCGATGCGTTTACGACAGGGAACTTTTTCAACGCTTCGGTCGCGGCTTTTGCGAAGAACGACATGAAACCAAGGCGCACACCGTGCTGTTTTTCGAATGGTTCTTTGTAACGATTGCGCAACGACATTACTTTTGTAAGATCGACTTCATTAAACGTCGTTAACATCGCGGCCGTTTGCTGTGCTTCGATCAGTCGCTCCGCGATTCGCGCTCGTAGCCGCGTCATCGGCACGCGCTGCTCACTGCGTTCAACACCGACAACATCCAGGTCGTCGACTACGTCGGGTGTCGGATCACCCGGCGTCACATTACTGCTGTCGTCCGATTTCAGGAACGACAAAACATCGGCCTTGGTGATGCGGCCATCTTTGCCGGTTCCGATAACCATCGTATCGTCGAGATCGTGCTCGTCGAGTAAGCGGCGAACGGACGGGCTTGTTTTTGGCGCTTTGACTTCTTTCTCAAGCTTCGGTGCCGCTGCCTTCTGCGGTGAGGATGCCTTCGGAGTTTCTTCCGCTGAAACCGCGCCTTCCTCGAGAATTGCCAATACGTCGCCGGCAACTACCGTCGCGCCATCCTCAATCCTGATCTCCTGCAATACGCCCGAGGCTGGTGCCGGTACTTCAAGCACTACTTTGTCTGTCTCAAGGTCAACCAGGTTCTCGTCACGTGAGACGGCTTCACCGGCCTTCTTGTGCCAGGCGATAAGTGTTGCGTCGCTGACGGACTCGGGCAGTGGTGGCACTTTGATCTCAATACTCATTTAGGTTTCCGTTTTGCATCCCGCGGCTTGGTCGATTTACTCGCTCTGCTTTCGATGCCGAGCGCCGCTTCAACCAGGGCCTGCTGTTGTTGGAGGTGGATCTTAAAAATGCCGGATGCCGGCGCCGCTGCACCGGGTCGACCTGCGTAATAGAGTTGCTGCCGATCTTTCAGCGGCTCCTGCAATCGGTGCCGAATTTGGTACCAGGCGCCCTGGTTCTGCGGCTCTTCCTGGCACCAGACGATCTCATTCACATGGTCATACTGTTCCAACATCGCCGCAAATTCTTCAATCGGGAACGGGTACAACTGTTCGACACGAACGATCGCAATGTCAACCAATCCGTGTACCTGCCGGGCCTCGAGCAAATCGTAATAGACCTTGCCGCTGCAAAATACGATGCGGTGTGTCTTTTTCACCGCAATATTCTCCGACTCCGGAATAATCAGCTGGAATTCACCCGCCGAGAGACTCGTCAGTGGCGACACCGCCATCTTGTGACGCAACAGGCTCTTTGGCGTCATCACGATTAACGGCTTGCGGAAGTCTCGCACCATCTGGCGCCGCAACATATGGAACATTTGCGCAGGCGTCGACGGCACACAGACCTGCAGATTGTGCTCCGCACACAGCTGCAGAAAACGCTCTAGTCGTGCCGAAGAATGCTCCGGCCCCTGCCCTTCGTAACCATGCGGCAGCAACAGGGTCAGCCCACACAAACGTCCCCACTTCGCCTCGCCTGAGCTGATGAACTGGTCGATAACGACCTGCGCACCGTTTGCGAAGTCGCCGAACTGGCCTTCCCAGATAGTCAGAGTGTCCGGCGCCGTCGTCGAGTAACCGTATTCGAAGCCAAGCACGGCCTCCTCGGACAACAGCGAGTCAATGACACGAAACGCATCTGGTCGATCAACAAGGTGCCGTAGGGGGGTGTACTCATGATTGTTGAGCTGGTTGTGGAGAACCGCATGGCGATGGAAGAACGTGCCACGTCCGCTGTCCTGTCCAACAAGACGGCAATCGAATCCCTGGTCAATCAGGGACGCGTAAGCCATGTTCTCTGCGAATCCCCAATCCATGTCGATGAGACCGGCGGCCATTCGCGCGCGCTCATCGATAACGCGTTGCACGCGTCCGTGCAGTTTCGTACCAGGCGGCAATTCCGTCAGTGCCCTGCCAAGCTTGTCCGTCGTTTTCGGGCTGATCGATGTGTCGACCGATGCATCCCATTTCGCGTTTACAAAGCGGCTCCAGTCGACCGTGAATTCATCACCAATCAAGCCGAGCGATGATTTCGGCACTGGCTCCCCTCGATCGAGGCGATCTCGATAGGCGTCCTGCATCTTCTCGACACCGGCCGCATCGATTACGTTTCGTTCAACGAGTTTTTTCGCATACAGTTGGCGCGTCGTCTCTTGTGTGCGGATCTTGCCGTACATGATCGGTTGTGTTGCTGCTGGCTCATCGGCCTCGTTGTGGCCATGACGCCGATAGCAAACAAGATCGATAACAACGTCTTTCTTGAATTTCTGCCGGTATTCCAGCGCGAGCCGCGACACGAAAAGTGCGGCCTCCGGATCGTCGCCGTTGACATGAAAGACCGGCGCTTCAATCATTTTCGCGACATCGCTGCAGTAGTCGGTCGAACGCGCATCCGAAGGGCGACTCGTCGTAAATCCGATCTGGTTATTGACAACGACGTGGACAGTACCGCCAGTGCGGAAGCCGTTCGTCTGCGACATCTGGAATGTCTCTGTCACAACGCCCTGCCCGGAGAACGCAGCATCACCATGTATCAGGATCGGCACCACTTCGTTGCGTTCCTTGTCGCCACGACGTTGCTGGCGTGCACGCACCGAACCCTCGACCACCGGGTTGACGATCTCGAGGTGTGACGGATTGAAAGCCAACGCAAGGTGCACGTTGCCGCCGGGCGTTTTCATGTCGGCCGAAAAACCCTTGTGATACTTCACATCGCCCGAGCCCTTGAGTTCGTCGACGTCGTAATTGCCTTCGAATTCCTCGAACAGCTCTTCGGGTGACTTGCCTAACACGTTGACGAGAACATTGATGCGGCCGCGGTGTGCCATGCCGATGACGATCTCGCGAATACCTGATGCGCCGCCACGCTGAATGAGATCGTCGAGCATCGGGATCAGGCTCTCCCCACCCTCAAGCGAAAAACGCTTTTGACCCACATAGCGCGTATGCAGGTAGCGCTCTATGCCTTCGGCACTCGTCAACTGCTCCAACAGCCAGAGGCGCTCCTCGTCGGACAGCATTTCGTTCGTCGCGCCCTGTTCGAAGCGCTTACGCAGCCACAGACGCTCCCGCGCGCGTGAAATGTGTGCGAATTCGGCTCCTATCTCGCCGCAATAAATTGTCTTCAGCAACGTGATGATGTCGCGCAATTTCATGCGCTCATTGCCGGTGCTGGCCAGCCCGCCGGTATGGAACTCCGTATCCATGTCGGCCTCGGCGAGTCCCAGGTAATCGAGTTTGAGCACCCCGGGAACCCGTCGGTTCATCAGGCCAAGCGGATCGATATTGGCAATCTGATGGCCACGAAGACTGTAGACCTGAATCAGCCTGGAAACGGCTGCTTGCTTCTGCCCTGACGCCGTGGCCCCGCTCGCGCCTGATCGCCGTACCTGTGTTTTGCGACGTCTACCAGTGCGGGCCTCGTCGAGCAGATCATCGCGGATCACGGAATGGGCGATCTCTGTCTCAGGTGACCCGAGCGCTGCGAAGTAATCCCGCCAGGCAGCCGGCACTGATGCCGGGTCCTGCAGGAATTTTTCGTACAGTGCTTCGATCGCAGTTGCGTTCGCCGCAAATAGCGGCGTCGAGGCGTACTGTTCCTTCAGAGAGTCACTCATTTGGGGACGCGATTGCCGGAAATCTGGTATCCGGCGCCGGGCTAGCGAAAAAGGGGCGCTAGTTTAGCCCAAGCTACTGATTTTGGGAACGGAATCCACCCTACATGTCGCGAATCAGGTAGACGAATTCGTAGCAGACCAGACAGGCGTACAGGATGAAAAAAATGGTCAGAAACAGGCCAGCCCTCACGCGGTTCATGAATTTCGCCTTGGCCAGGAAAACGAGCATCAGGATACTCGTGCCGGTCATGACCATCTTGCTGACGGCGAATGCTGTCGTCCCCTGACCGAGGATCGCCCTCATGATCGGATTGACCTCGTACATGCCACGATCGATCAGCTGCAATGTCATGAAAGCGTCCAGGCAACTGAAGATCATCGTGCCGACAGCGAGGAAGAACAACCAGGGGTGGTGCCAGTCGAGAAACAGGACCTCCGCATCGACGTCGCGTCGTAGCTTGAGCCTGCGGGAACGCGTGAAACCATAAAAAACAGTGCGCCAACTGAACTCCCTGCGGTCCGCAGTATTTCTATCGTCGACGATGGCGTCACTCATTTCCATTGCTACCCTTGTCCTTTCTCTGTGCGCCTTTGTCGGACGCTTATTGTTCTTCAGCAAAGTATGCTGCAATTACCTATCATCCCGCTGTATAACTTTCCGACATTCCTGCCAGCGAGGCATTACCGATGAAGGGTTACACGGCAACCCTGCCCAGTGGCGCAGCCATTTACTACACCGATCGCAAGCGGTGGCTATGGGCAATGTCGGTGTTTTACCCGCTTGAGCCGCTCGTCGGTATATGGCTGCATTCGTTGAGCGGCAACGAACTCTGGCTGTTGTTGCCACTATTTCTCAATTTCGGACTGGGCCCAATAATCGACTGGACCCTGGGTGAGGACCGCAACAACCCGCCCGACGCAGTCGTCATGCAGCTCGATCAGGACCGCTACTACCGCCGATTGACGTACGCAACGGTCCCACTACATTTTGTAACACTGGTCGGCGCATCCTGGTACGCGAGCACGCAGGGACTCACCGTCTGGGGATTGATCGGACTTGCGATTGTTGCCGGTATGACCTCCGGGCTTGCTATCAATACCGGACATGAACTCGGCCATAAAAATTCAAAAATTGAAAAACTGTTGGCCAAACTGGTCCTGGCAGTTCCAGCGTATGGGCATTTCACGATTGATCACAATCTTGGGCACCATCGCAACGTATCGACGCCCGGAGACCCGGCAAGCGCCCGCATGGGCGAAAGCATTTACAAATTCGCGGTACGTGAGATACCCGGCGCGCTCAAAGAAGCGTGGACGATTGAAAGAGATCGCCTGCAGCGGCGCGAGCGATCTCTTTGGCACCCCAACAACCAGATACTGCAGTCGTACTACCTGACCGCGCTGCTGAATATCGCGTTGATCGTATGGCTGGGCTGGGTGATGGTGCCGTTCCTTTTGTTGCATCACGCATCTGCGTACTGGCAACTCACAAGTGCGAACTACATAGAACACTACGGATTGCTGCGCGAGCAGGATGAAAATGGCAAGTATGAGCGCTGCGAGCCGCGTCATTCCTGGAACAGCAATCACGTGTTCTCGAACCTCGTCCTGTTCCATCTCGAACGCCATTCAGACCATCACGAAAATCCCTTGCGGCGCTACCAGGCATTGCGGCATTTTGATGACGCGCCACAACTCCCCAACGGTTATTTTGGCGTCTACCTGATGGCCTACGTGCCCGTGTTGTGGTTCCGGCTAATGGACAAGCGACTACTCGCCCTGGCACACATCAAAGGCGATCTCGACAAAGTCAATATCTGCCCCGATGCTCGCGCTGCCATTTTTCTGAAGTACGGACGGGACAAGATGATCGAGCCCACGCTGGGCTGATTAGTCTGTTAGATCAAGTCTGCGTGCGACATCGATCATTGCGCTCAGGCTTTTCTCGACGTCCTCGTTCGTCGTTGCCCAGCTGCTCACGCTGATGCGCATCGCAGTCCGGTCCTGCCAAACCGTTACGCCACACCAGCAAGTACCCTCTGCCTGGAT
>WTCH01000206.1 GCA_013138675.1 Woeseiaceae bacterium
TGCAAGCGCTTGGCGACTTGCTTGTAGTTGAGTGTGTCGTCGACGCTGTCCGTCTTGGCGGCCTTGCGAATATCGGCCGACATCTCAAGATCGATAGCAACGATCTGGCGAATCTTGCGCTCCCATTCCCAGATCCCGATGACCGTCTCAACCCGGAGGTCGTGCAGAAAAATTTTGTCCATGTGCCCTCGTTCAGTCCCCGGCAATCTTGCTTTTCGGTGGTCCCAGGGTATTCAGCGACCAGCGCGCCTGTGCCCGGATTTCTGCGGCGGACTGCGCATCAGCAAGGCGCAGCGCCCCGGCGACGGCAATCATCGCGCCATTGTCAGTGCAAAACGCCAAACGAGGATAATAAACCCGGCCATCGAATCGTGCCGCCATTTCGCTACGCAATAGCCGGTTCGCGCCGACGCCTCCGGCTATCACCACCCGTTCAAGCTGCTCTTTCCTGGCCGCCTGCAGTGTGCGTCCGACAAGCGTATCGACCGCAGCGCGCTGGAACGACGCCGCAAGGTCCGCCCGACGACTATCGTAACTGTCGTCATCCTGGGTCTTGCGCACTTCGAGCATCACGGCAGTCTTGAGGCCACTGAAGCTGAAATCGTAGCCGGGACGATTGAGCATGGGTCGCGGCAGCGCAAACGCCTCGTCGTTACCCTCCTCGGCAAGCGCGGCGAGTGCCGGCCCGCCCGGATATCCGAGGCCGAGCAACTTGGCGGTCTTGTCGAAAGCCTCCCCGACGGCATCATCGAGCGTTGTCCCGAGCACGCTGTATTCACCGAGGCCCGATACCGATATCAGCATCGAGTGGCCTCCGGACACAAGAAGCGCAAGAAATGGGTATTCCGGCGCTTCGTCCTCGAGCATGGGCGCCAGCAGATGGCCTTCCATATGGTGCACGGGAATGACCGGGCAGCCCCACGACAGCCCCAGGCCATTCGCCATGCCGCTGCCGACCATCAGCGCACCAACCAGCCCCGGACCGGCCGTATAGGCGACAGCATCAGGTTTTTCGATGCCGGCATCCCCCAGAACCTGCTCTACAAGCGGCAGCAGGCAACGAATGTGGTCACGTGACGCTATTTCGGGCACAACCCCACCGTAGACGGCATGCAGGTCAACCTGGCTGTGCAATGCGTCCGCAATCAGCCCTTTTTCGGTGCTGTAGACGGCCACACCCGTCTCGTCGCAGCTCGTTTCGATGCCCAGAACGTTCATAGGCGGCGGATAATACCTGATCCCCCGCCAAGGCGGGCGCCAACAGGGGGTTGGATTTGGTCAAACGGTGCAGTTATAATAGGCGGCTGAGTCCCGGCCATGTGCCGGGTTTATTTATGTTTGGAAACAAGATCGTATGCCCAGTGTTCGCGTAAAAGAAAATGAGTACTTCGACGCCGCCTTGCGTCGCTTCAAGCGTGCCTGTGAAAAGGCCGGCATCCTGACGGAATTGCGCCGTCGGGAGTATTACGAAAAGCCCACGCAGGAGCGTAAGCGTAAGAAAGCGGCTGCCGTCAAACGGCACCTGAAGCGCCTTTCCCGCGAAGATGCGAAGCGTAAGCGCCTGTACTGATAAACGCCCTGCTCCGTATTCGCGGAGTTTGCTATGTCCCTGAAAGATCAAATAACCGAAGACATGAAGTCCGCCATGAAGGCCGGTGACAAGGACCGGCTCAAAGTGGTGCGACTCATTCGTGCTGCCATCAAGCAGATCGAGATCGACAAACGCATCGAACTTGACGATGCGGCGGTACTGACTGTGCTCGACAAGATGGTCAAGCAACGTCGAGATTCCATTGAGCAGTTCCAAAAAGGCAACCGCAACGACCTGGCGGATATTGAACTCGCCGAGATTGTTGTTCTCGAAGATTACCTGCCCGAACAACTCAGCGACGAAGAACTCGACGCCATAATCGATGAAGCCATCAGTGCCACGGGCGCAGAGACTATCCGCGACATGGGCAAGGTCATGGGCCAGATCAAAGCCAAGGCAGCTGGCGCAGCCGATATGGGTGCTGTGGGCGCCAAGGTGAAAGCTCGCCTCGGCTAAGAGTGGCCGTTTTGGCTGCTAACTGGCGCATCGCGCCGAAACGACTATGCTAGTCGGAAGAATAAGATTTAGATGAACCCGGACCCACCGGAGTCGCCGCTTAATTCACTATGGCCGGACTAATACCTCAGGATTTTATTGACGATCTGATCGCTCGTGCAGACGTTGTGGAGGTCATTGGTAAGCGCATCCAACTAAAGAAAGCGGGCCGTGAGTTCAAGGCCTGCTGCCCGTTTCATGACGAAAAAACACCGTCCTTTACGGTGAGCCCTGGCAAGGGTTTCTACCACTGCTTCGGCTGCGGGGCGCACGGCACAGCGATCGGCTTCCTGATGGAATACGAGCACATGAGTTTCGTTGAGGCTATCGAGGGCCTCGCCAGCATAATGGGCGTCGAGGTACCACGCAGCGAAAGCGACCGACCTGCACGCCGCTACGACGAACTATTCTCTCTTATGGCCAACATCGAGCAACACTGGCAAGGGCGCCTGCGTGACCACCCGGTCGCGGTGGACTATCTCAAGCAGCGCGGCATTGACGGCGCAACGGCCAAACGATTCGGAATCGGCTACGCCCCTGATGGCTGGAGCAATGTGCTCGATAAATTTGGCAAGTCGCCGGAGGCCACGGAGCGTTTACTGGCTACAGGTCTGATCATCCGCAAGGACAACGGCAAGCATTACGACCGTTTTCGCGAGCGCATCATGTTTCCGATCCGCGACCCACGCGGCCGCACAATCGGCTTCGGCGGGCGAGCCCTGGGCGATGGTGAACCAAAGTACCTGAACTCACCGGAAACCGTACTGTTTCACAAAGGCCGCGAACTCTATGGTCTGTACGAGGCCCGCCAGGCTCTTCGGCACATCGAAAAACTGGTTGTCGTCGAGGGTTACATGGACGTGGTCGCGCTTGCGCGTCACGGGATCGATTTCTCGGTCGCCACACTCGGAACAGCAACCACCACTGACCACCTGAATGTCCTGTTTCGACTTACCGAAAATGTCTATTTCTGTTTCGACGGCGACCGTGCGGGCAAAGCAGCCGCCTGGCGCGCCCTCGAAAATGCACTGCCGCAGGTCAGGGAAGGACGGCAGATTCGCTTTGTCTTCCTGCCCGAAGGTCACGACCCGGACTCGTACGTCAACGAATTCGGCTCCGACGCGTTCGTTAAGGCACTCGACAACGGTGTAGCACTGTCCGATTTCCTGATCGGCGGACTCGCGAGCCAGGTGGATATGACAACAATCGATGGCAAAGCGCGGCTCGCCGAACTCGCGAAACCGCTCGTTCACCGAATCCCGCAAGGCGTATACCGGGAATTGCTGATCGATAGCCTTGCTGAATCCGTAGGGCTGCCACCCGGCAAGCTCGAGAAAATGCTGGGCAAGGCTGAGGATCGGGCGGGCCATTCCGCCCAGCCTCACATTTCGACACGTCGGCGGCAGGCAGTGACAGGCGGTGGACGTCCGTCGGTCGTACGCCGCGCTATTACGCTGCTGCTCAATCACCCGGGGGCCGTTGACAAACTCGACATCGAGAAGCTGGCTGGCGTTAACCGCCGAGGTGTGGAATTACTGCACGACCTGATTGAAACCGTGCAGGAAGAACCCCATATAACGACAGCCGGTCTGCTCGAGCGTTGGCGGCATGATGAGGAAGGCCGTCACCTGGGCAAATTGGCCGCGATCGAGGTTCCCGAGGAAGAGGATTTCGACGCCGCCGCCGAGCTTGAGGCCTGTCTGGATCAGCTGGCGCTCGCGGGTCGCCGGGAGCGAATTGATTTTTTAATTGAAAAACAGAAACTTAGCTCGTTATCCGATGACGAAAAAGGCGAACTCAGGGCTTTACATTAACCTGTCAAAACTTCGGGAATTTCTAGCTAGGACTTTGTCAAAATAGTATACTTACTCGTTTGTACCGATCACATGGAGGTCCCCTGGCCTTGAGCGAAAAACGTGCAGCAGTTGGCGGCAGCAAGCAGGCGCAACAGCTTAAAGATTTGATTGCCCGCGGCAAGGAACAGGGTTTCTTGACCTATGCAGAGGTCAACGACCACCTGCCAAACGATATCGTCGATCCGGAGCAGATCGAAGACATTGTCAACATGATTAATGACATGGGCATCACGGTGTATGAAAAAGCACCGGAGGCTGAGGAAATCCTGTTGTCGGACGCAGCCGTATCCAATGACGACGATGCCGCAGAAGAAGCCGAGGCGGCTCTTGCCAGTGTCGATGCCGAGTTTGGTCGTACAACTGATCCGGTGCGCATGTACATGCGTGAGATGGGCACCGTCGAGTTGTTGACGCGCCAGGGTGAGATCGAAATCGCCAAGCGCATCGAAGATGGCCTCAACCAGGTCAAATACCACATGGCGCATTTCCCGCCGACGATCGAAAAGCTGCTGTCCGTGGCCGCTGCGGTTGCGGCCGAAGAAACGCGCATGCAGGACTTCGTTGTTGGCTTCATCGACCCCAACGAACCGGACGAGATCAAGCCGCCAGCGCCCAAGTCGGACGATGACGACGAAGTCATCGATACCGGGCCGGATCCTCTTGAGGTAAAAGCTCGCGTCAAGGTTATCAAGCGACTTCACAATCGGGTGCTGACACACATCGAAAAGCATGGCCTCAAGGACAAGAGGACCGTCAAGATTCAAGCGCAACTGGCCGATCAGTTGATGGAAATCAAGCTGGCACCCAAGCTTTTCGACCTGCTGGTTCGCAATCTGCGCGGCATTGTTTCGATCATTCGCAGCCAGGAACGCCTGATCATGCAGCTCTGCGTTCGTGACGCCGGCATGCCGCGAAAAGACTTCCTGTCGAGCTTTCCAAAAAGCGAGACGGATTTTACGTGGATCGACAAGCACATCCGCGCCAAGCGCAAGCACTCATCGACTCTGGCCAAGCTCAAAGACGACGTGTTGCGCGCCCAGCGCAAGCTGATCGGCGTTGAAGAAGCGACCCGTCTCAAGATTGCCGAGATCAAGGAAATCAATCGCCAGATGTCGATTGGCGAGGCCAAAGCACGCCGTGCGAAGAAGGAAATGGTCGAGGCAAACCTGCGACTCGTTATATCGATTGCGAAAAAGTACACGAATCGCGGGCTGCAATTCCTGGACCTTATCCAGGAAGGCAACATCGGCCTGATGAAGGCTGTCGACAAATTCGAATATCGCCGTGGCTACAAGTTCTCGACGTATGCGACTTGGTGGATTCGCCAGGCCATCACACGTTCGATCGCTGACCAGGCACGCACGATTCGAATTCCGGTGCATATGATCGAGACGATCAACAAGCTCAACCGTATCTCGCGGCAAATGCTGCAGGAGATGGGCCGTGAGCCATTGCCGGACGAACTCGCCGAACGCATGGAGATGCCTGAGGACAAAGTTCGTAAGGTTCTGAAGATAGCTAAAGAGCCAATCTCGATGGAAACGCCGATCGGTGATGACGAAGATTCACACCTTGGTGACTTCATCGAAGATCAGACCGTACATTCCCCGGTCGACTCAGCCACATCGTCGGGTCTCCGTGAAACGACGCACAACGTTTTGGCCGGCCTGACGCCGCGCGAAGCGAAAGTGCTGCGTATGCGGTTTGGCATCGACATGAATACCGACCACACGCTCGAAGAGGTCGGCAAGCAGTTTGATGTCACACGTGAGCGCATTCGCCAGATTGAGGCAAAAGCACTGCGAAAACTGCGCCATCCGACACGCTCGGATCAGCTGCGTAGCTTTCTGCTCGAAGACTGAGTGTAGGAGCCCGATAACATTGGAGCTTCTTGTTTCCCTGGGCATTCTTGCAGCACCTCGAACAGAACTTTCTTTGGCGCCCTGTCAGCGTCTCTGAGCAGCTTACGCATTTGGCCATCAAACCAGTGTGCCCGCTTATTGCGAGTCCGGCCTGATCTAAATATCTGTTTTGTTGGCAGTTTTCGGCATCGCTTACAGGGCCGCGAATCTGCTAGAATGCGCATCCCACGTGTGGGCCTGTAGCTCAGTTGGTTAGAGCAGGGGACTCATCAAATAGGTGCGTTTGTGTCGAAAGACACAAAATGAACGGGATGAATTCAGGGAAACCTTAGCAGTTCGGCTGATGGCAATCCTGAGCCAAGCTGGCGGTACACCGCCGGAAGGTGCAGAGACTACCTGGGAACTTCAGTGTTCTTAATAACAGGCTAGAGCGTCCCGCCCCTAACAACTCGGTTGAGGGTGATGAGATAGTCCGCTCCATTCAGAAATGATTGGGTAGAGTGAATCCCTTGGTCCCAGGTTCGAGTCCTGGCGGGCCCACCA
>WTCH01000191.1 GCA_013138675.1 Woeseiaceae bacterium
GGACCTGGCCGATGCACGCAAGTATGTCGACGACAAGGTGGCGCTGCAGGGCAATCTCGACCCGGCAACGCTGCGCGAGTCACCCGAGGTCATTCGCCAGGGTGTGGCCGACACGCTCGCAAGCTACAGTAAGGGACCAGGGCACGTGTTTAACCTTGGACACGGTATTACACCCGACATCGACCCTGAACACCTGGGTGTGCTGGTTGATGCGGTCCACGAGTTGAGCCCGCAATACCACGACTAGAGAGACCACAATGACTGGATTTTCACGAAGGCGCTTTATTGGCTCCGCAGCCGCAGCGGCATCGCTGGGTGTAATGCCTGGCAATGCATCAGCGGCAACGCGGGATGCGACAGGCCCTGCTGACCTGATCATCAATGGCGCAAATTTGCTCACCATGGATTCCGATACTGCGTCGGCAACAGCGATCGCCATTCGGGGCCAACATATTCTGGCCGTCGGTAGTGACGATGATATCTCGAAGCTCAGAGGTGCGAACACCGAGGTTGTCGATGGTCGAGGTCGGACGGTAACGCCGGGCTTCATAGATGCTCACAGTCATCCGTTGCTCGCCCAGGAGGCGATTTCGGCGAATGTCGACTTGCGACGAATCGCGGATGTTAAGGCAGCGCTTGCGGCACAGGCGAAAAAGACAGAACCCGGCCACTGGGTGCTGGGCTCAATGTACGACGACACGAAATTCGAGGATGGCAGGCCGCTGACTCGTAAAGATATTGACGAGGCAGTGCCGAATCATCCCGCATTTGTCAGCCACCGCGGTGGTCACACGGCTGTCGTGAATACGCGGGCATTCGAACTGGCAGGTGTGTCTATCGACACGCCCGACCCGGTCGGTGGCAGGTACTTTCGTCAGGATGGAGAACTAACCGGGAAAATTGCCGAACCCGCGGCAATGCGGCCCTTTGAGCAGGCTGGTGTTTGGCCGGTTATGGACAGGGCGGCTCGACAAGAATCGGTTCGGCTAACATCCCAAACGATGGCTGCCGCCGGGCTAACGTCGACAACCGATGCGTGGGGCGCGCTTGATGACTTTATCGCGTATCAGGACGCTCGAGCAGCCGGCGAAATGTACTATCGCGTGTCGTTCATGCCGTTTGGCAAGACCGATGTCTATGAGGGCCTGAAGCTCGCCCGAATGGCGTCGGGGTTCGGCGATGACATGTTGCGTATAGGTGCGGTCAAGTTCGCGGCGGACGGTTCCGCGTCCGAACGAACCATGAGTCGAAGCACACCATACGATGGCCGGCCCAACGACTATGGAATTCTGACGATGACGCAGGAGGAGATCGATGCCGCGGTGGACGATGCTGTCGCTCACGATTTTCGGATCGGCATACACGCCAATGGCGACGTCGCAATCGACATGGTGCTTAACGCGTATGAACGGGTACTCGAAAACTGGAATGGTGAGAACCCGAGATTCAGAATTGAACACTGCTCGCTGGTCAATCCGGCCCTATTGAAACGAATTAAGAATGCTGGCGCCGTGCCCGCACCTTTCTATACCTACGCGCACTATCACGGCAATAAATGGCTTGAGTATGGGGAGGAAATGATGGAATCGATGTTCCCGCATCGAAGCTTTCTGGATTATGGTATTCCAGTGGCGCCAGCCTCAGATTTCACGCCAGGGCCGTTCGAGCCAATGATGGCGATTCAAAGTATGGTGACGAGGAAGGATGCTCAAGGTCGCGTATGGGGACCAAGTCAGCGAATCTCAGTGGCTGAAGCCATGCAAATCTGCACCATGAACGGCGCATATGCGTCGTTCGAAGAACGAATCAAAGGATCGTTGACGCCAGGAAAACTTGCCGACATCGTGATTATCGATAAGGACCCCCATGACGTTGATCCTGACAGCATCGCTGGTATTAAGGTACTTCGAACGATCCTCGGTGGGCGCACGACCTATCACGCGTAGACGGTCCGGTAGCGGCCGAACTGGGCCCCAAGCATGTTCATGGAAAAAACTTCTGCCCTATAACAGCTCTACTTCAATGACCGAACACTGCTGAATGACATTCGAAGTCTTGCCACCGTGCGTTTCGGCGGGAGCCCATGTTGGCTCGCCGAATTTGAATGATTCCATGCGTTTGCTGCCATCGTCTTCCTCGACGAGCCAGGCACAGGGGTTCAAATAGATGACAACGCGATCGGGTTGCGCGATTAACGGTGGGGTCTCGCCGTTGCGGACTGTTCTCTCCAGTACTCTGACGCGATCATTTTCGAAAGCCAGTTCATAAATATGTGGCGCGACCCGCACCGGGTCTAGCGCGAATGTTGCAGCCATACCGGCAGCCATACCCAAAAGAAAAATTCCCAATGCAAAAATGCTCTTTTTCATAGGCGATCTCATCCATCGCCCGCTGAGGCGGGCTCCTACTCGTCGCGCAGTGCGCGCCGCAGAATTTTTCCGACGTTGGTTTTCGGCAGTTCGTCGCGAAACTCGACTATTTTCGGTCGCTTGTAGTTCGTCAGGTTCTCGCGGCAGTAGTCGAGTACGTCCTGCTCGGAGACGTTCGGATTGTTGCGCACGGCGAATAGTTTGACGATTTCGCCCGAACGCTCGTCCTCTAACCCAATCGCGGCGGCCTCGAGGATGCCATCCATCTCGACCACAACGTTTTCGATTTCGTTGGGATACACGTTGAATCCGGACACCAGGATCATGTCTTTCTTGCGGTCCTCGATGAAGACAAAACCATCTTCGTCGATGCGCCCGATATCGCCGGTCTTGAGCCAGCCGCCGGGCAGCATGACGTCCGCCGTATCCTGTGGGCGCTGCCAGTAACCCTCCATGACCTGCGGCCCCTTGATGCAGATCTCGCCGATTTCGCCGATTTCCAGAGGATTACCGGCGTCATCGCAGATCATCACGTCCGTGGACGAGATCGGCAGTCCAATGGCGCCGGTGAATTCAGCGCCAATCGGGTTAACGACCGCTACGGGCGACGTTTCTGTCAGGCCATAGCCCTGCAGAATCGGGTTGCCGGTGCGCTCACGCCATTCTTTGGCGACCACGGGCTGCACGGCCATGCCACCGCCGACGCAGACGCGAAGATCGGTGAAGTCGATATCGTCAAACCCGGGCGTGTTCATCAAGGATGCAAACAGCGTGTTCACGCCGGTAAACATGTTGAATCGAAACTTGCGAATCTCCTTGATGAACGCTTTCGAGTCGCGCGGGTTCGTGATCAGGACGTTCTGCCCGCCCTGCGACATCACCGTCAGGCAATTTCCCTGCAGGGAGAAGATGTGATACAGCGGCAGCGCTGTAATGGCGATTATGTAGTCGAAGCCCTCGTAGGCAGGGCCCTGCCATACGACGGACTGCTGGACGTTTCGTACCATGTTGCGGTGACTGAGCATGGCGCCTTTGGAGATCCCGGTAGTGCCACCCGTGTATTGCAGGAACGCGATGTCGGCAAAACCGATATCAACGACCTGCAGCGCCTGTCCGCTGCCTTGTTTCAGGGCTGTTTTGAACGAAATCTTGCCCGGCAACGAGTACGCCGGCACGGCCTTCTTGATGTAGCGCAGCACAAAGTTCGTGGCAAGTCCCATCGGAAAGTCGAGCAGGTCACCAATTCCCGTCGTGACGACATGCTCGACAGGCGTCTTGTCGGCAATCTCTTCGAATATGTGCGCGAAGTTCTCGAGAATGATGAGACACCGGGCACCCGAGTCCTTGAGCTGATGCTCCAGTTCGCGAGCCGTATACAGCGGGTTGACGTTGACGACGACAAGCCCCGCGCGAAAGATGCCGCACAACGCGACGGGATATTGCAGGATATTCGGCAGCATGATCGCGACTCGCTCGCCGCGCGTGAGGCCGAGTGTCTGCTGTAGATAGCAGGCAAACTGCATCGACTGTTCGTCGAGCTCACTGTAGGTCAGTGTGGTTCCCATGTTCGAGTAGGCAGGTCGGTCGGGCCAGTTCTCAAACGCGTTTTCGAAGAGCTCGCGTACGCTCCGAAACGGTGCGTCGGGCAATTCAGCGGGAATGTTGTCCGGGTAGGATTTTAGCCAGATCTTTTCCAATGGGTCGCCTTTAGTTCGCCAATGCTGCGCTGATCGTTGGCCATGCATTATCCAGCAGAAGTGGTTGCGCTGCAGCATTGGGATGAATGCCGTCCCCCTGCATTAGTTCTTCATTGAGCGCGATGCCCTCCATAAAGAACTCGATCCAGGGCACCTCATGCTCCGCAGCAACCTCCCGAAAGACATTTTCGAACGCTTCGATGTAGCGCTGGCCGTAGTTTGGCGGTATGCGAATACCGAGCAAGACGACGGACGCTCCTGAGGCGGTACTCGACCCGATAATCTTACTGAGATTCCCCTTCATACGGTCTGGCGGAATTCCGCGCAGCCCGTCGTTGCCACCCAATTCGAGAATTATGAGGTCGGGCGCAAAGGTCTCGATGGCCGACTCGATGCGTGAGGCACCCCCTTCGGTCGTTTCGCCGCCAATGCTGGCGTTAACCACGCGATGTTCGTACCCTTGCTCTTCGAGCCGCGTCTGCAACAATGACGTCCAGGATTGGTCCATTTCTATTCCGTACCCGGCACTGAGGCTGTCGCCGAATACGAGAACAGTTGGGGGTTCCGCGCGGCACACAGGTGCTGTAAGCAACACGACAACAAAGGCAATTATTCTAAGCATGGAAAATCAATCTACCGGTGGTGCCACTGTTCTAGCGGCACATAACATTAGCAAAGAGGTTAGCAGTCCAGAGGGCAGTCTGACCATTCTTGACGACGTCAGTTTCAATGTTTCTGCGGGCGATAGCATTGCCGTGGTCGGTCCATCGGGTGCAGGCAAGTCGACATTACTCGCGCTTTTGGCCGGGCTGGACCTGCCTACAAGCGGTCACGTCGTTCTGAATGGTGCCAACCTGTCGGAGCTCGACGAGGATGGCCGTGCCATTGTCCGGGCGGAAAGCGTCGGCTTCGTCTTCCAGTCATTTCACCTCGTGCCGTCGCTCAACGCGCTTGAGAACGTCATGTTGCCGCTCGAACTGGCCGGTAGCGAGGATGCTCGCGGCGCGTCTCGCAAAATCATCGACAAGGTCGGGCTGGGGGATCGATGGAGCCACTATCCGGCACAGCTGTCGGGTGGTGAAAAACAGCGCGTCGCTATCGCACGCGGGTTCGCAACGGAACCCGCCGTTCTGTTTGCCGACGAACCCACCGGCAACCTGGACAGTCGGACCGGTGGCAATATCATGCAGCTCATGTTCGACCTCAATCGCAGTTCGTCGACCACGCTTGTGCTCGTCACACACGACCTGTCGCTCGCCGGGCGTTGTGATCGCATCCTGAGCCTGGATGCCGGACGACTCGTCAGCGATACGCGGAGCGCTGCATGAAAGCGATCGCATTCGCGCTGAGGAGCTTTCGCCGCGAGCTGCGCTCTGGCGAGGTTCTCGTGTTGCTGTTTTCCGTCGCTCTCGCCGTTGCTGCGCTCACCGCGGTGGGTTTTCTGACCGATCGCATCGGCAAGGCGGTTGCGAGACAGGCGAACGAGGTTCTGGCGGCCGACTTGCGGTTGCGATCGCAGGAACCCATACCCGGAACATGGCGCGACAAGGCGCAAGAATTCGATCTGCAGACCGCCGAGACAAACACCTTTCCAAGTGTCGTATTCGCCGGCGACCTCAGCGCACTTGCGACGATCAAGGCTGTTAGCGAAACCTATCCGCTGCGCGGCAATGTCCGTGTGTCCGATACGCTGTTCGGTGAACAGCGCATCGTTGACAATACGCCAGCCCGCGGCAAGGCGTGGGCTGATGGTGCGTTGCTGGCGCGCATCAATGCGGACGTCGGTGACCGACTGACGGTCGGCAGCCTGGAGCTCGAAGTCACGGCCGTGCTGACCTACCGTCCCGACCAGAGCATGGGGTTCGCGTCCCTGGCGCCGTCACTACTAATTAACATTGAGGATATCGCCGCATCGGGCCTTATTTCAGAGGGCAGTCGCGTCGGCTATGCATTACTTGTTGCCGGCAACGAAGACGCGGTAAACGAATTTGACGCGGCCATTCAGCCCGAGTTACCTGACGCAGTTCGCTCATCGAATCGCGAGGAGAGCAGTGAACGGGCCTATCGCGCAGCAGATCGAGCGCAGCGTTTCTTGTCGTTAACGGCAGTGATCAGCCTTTTGCTGAGCGCCGTCGCGGTGGCGATGTCTGCGCGCCGCTTCGCGCATCGGCGCATGGACACGGTTGCGCTAATGAAAAGCCTCGGTGCGACACAGCGTTTCGTGATTTCGGTGTCGGTCGTACAGTTGGTGCTGCTCGGCGTGCTGGGCGTCGTCGTCGGAAGCATCATTGGGTTCGTGGCGGAGGAAATCCTGACGAGAATACTGGCGGACCTTATTGCCAGTGACCTGCCGGATATTGGCATCATGCCGGTCGTGCTCGCTAGCGGCAGCGCCATGGTATTGCTTATCGGATTCGTGCTGCCGTCACTGATCCAGCTCCGCAATACGCCGCCGTTGCGCGTATTGCGGCATGACGTCATGCCGCCAGCCCCGTCCCGCATGCTCGTCGCCGGGCTAGCGCTCGCCGCCGTGGCCGCGTTGTTGTATCGCTCGGTCGGCGATGCCCAGATGCTCGCTATCCTGCTTGGCGGCATAGTCGTCATTGCGATCGCTCTGTACCTGGTCGGGCGTGGGCTTGTGGCAACGATGGGACACTTCAGGTCAGGGGTGGGCGTGGCCTGGCGCTACGGTCTGGCAAATGTTGCCCGGCGGGGTCGTGACAGCGCGGTCCAGGTTGTTGCATTCGGCCTCGGCCTTACCGTGTTGTTGTTGCTGACCATCGTGCGTACTGATTTGCTCGAGGGTTGGCGGCAGACGCTGGATGAGGACGCGCCCAATCACTTCATGATCAACATCCAGCCGCACGAACTCGAATCGGTTGCGAACATCTATCGCAGCGCGGGCATAGAGCCTCCCGAGTTTGTGCCAATGATCAGGGCGCGTATGTCCACGATCAATGACGTCTCAGTCAAAGACCGCGAATACCCGGACCCGGGCGGCAAGTGGATGGCAAATCGTGAGGCCAATCTATCGTTCGCGTCGAATCTGTCAGCGAGCAATGAAATCGTTGAGGGCGAATGGTGGCCGGCGGATTACGACGGCCCACCACTCGTTTCGATCGAGGAGGAGGCGGCACTCGAAACCGGGCTGACGATCGGAGATCGCATGACGTTTATTGTCGCTGGACGGGAAGTCGATGCGACAATTGGCAGTGTGCGAAAAATTAATTGGGACTCGTTTCAACCAAATTTCTTCATGGTCTTTTCTCCAGGGGCGCTCGATGGCCTGCCGACAACGTACATCGCAAGCCTGCGCCTCGAGAAAGAGCAGCAACCCGTACTCGTAACACTCGTGCGCACACATCCAAGCATTTCGATCATCGACCTGGATTCAATCCTGGAACAGATTCGCGGCATCGTGCAGAAGGCGAGTCTCGCCGTGCAGGCAGTATTCGTCTTCACACTGGCGGCCGGCATTGCCGTGTTGTTCGCCGCAGTACAGTCGACAATCGATGAGCGGCGCTTCGAAAGCGCGATGCTGCGTGCGCTTGGCGCGCGCAAGCGCACGGTTTTTGCCGGTGTCATGGCAGAGTTCGCAGCGCTGGGCGCAGCGGCCGGAATTTTGGCGTCTGCAGGTGCATCGATACTTGCAGCGATCGTTGCGACGCGCCTGTTCGAGCTGCCTTACGAATTCAACCCATTGCTGTGGGTCACCGGCGTTGCAGCCGGCATCTTCGT
>WTCH01000374.1 GCA_013138675.1 Woeseiaceae bacterium
ACAAAGCCAATGTAGACGACAGCTATCAACGATAACGTGATGATCAGGCCCGAGAAGTAAGCACTGCCATCGGGAACGATCGGCAGTGACAGTCGCAAGAAACCATAGCCGCCCATTTTTAACATGATGGCCGCCAGGATGACGGAACCACCTGTCGGCGCCTCGACGTGCGCATCCGGCAACCAGGTGTGAACCGGCCACATCGGCACCTTGACCGCAAATGCGAGCAGGAAGGCGATGAAAATCAGCTTCTGCGCCGTCATGCTCAACGGCGCATTCATGAATTTGAACAGATCGAAGCTTCCTGTCTGGCCGTAGAGGTAGATAAATGCGACCAGCATCAGCACCGAGCCGAGGAACGTGTACAGGAAAAACTTCAGGGTCGCGTAGATGCGCCGCTGCCCACCCCAGACGCCGATGATCAGGAACATTGGTATCAGCATGGCTTCCCAGAACACGTAGAACAGGAGTCCGTCGAGTGCCGAGAACACACCAATCATCAGGCCTTCGAGAATCAGGAACGCCGCAAAGTACTGCGCAGGCCGTGTCTTGATCGAATCCCAGCCGGAAATTACAACCAGCGGCGTTATGAACGTCGTTAGCAGAATCAGCGGCGCCGAAATGCCATCTACACCGAGGTAGTACCAAGCGTCTAGTGCAGGTATCCAGCTAACCCGTTCGACAAATTGCATCGCTCCCGTATCGTTATCGAACCACATGTAGAGGCCGATACTCAGCACCAGGGTCAGCAACGACATGCCCAACGCAACGAATCGCATCGTGCTGGAACGCGAGGAGGTGGTGTCCTCGTCATCCCCGATTGCGAGCAGCACGATTCCGCCGATGATCGGGAGCCAGACCAGGATGCTTAGTAAGCTGTGCGAGAAGTCCATTTCCGCCCTACCTGAACCAGATGAGCCAACTTAACAGCATCGTTAAGCCAATTATCATTGCAAAAGCATAAGTGTAGAGGTACCCAGTCTGAATCTGCCGCATGACCCCCGCGAGTTTGCCGATCGAGTTGGCAGTGCCGTTAACAAGGACACCGTCAATAATGAGTTCGTCTCCCTTCTTCCACAGGAAGTCACCGATGCTCCGCCCGCCCGCTGCGAACCCCTTGATGTAGAGATCGTCCATGTAGTACTTACGATCGAGCAGGTTGTAGAGGCCGCTTACCTTGCTTTGAATCGTCTCCGGAATATCCGGGCGCTTCAGGTACAGGAACCAGGCGGTAAAGACACCGGCCGCCGCGAGCCAGAAAATCGGTGTTTGAAAAGCGTGCGTAACGAGCCCCTTGCTGCCGTGCCAGTGCTCACCAAGGCGTGCGAGGACGTCGTGTCGCTGCGTGACCTCGATGGCATCACCGAAGTAGCCGCCAAAGAGCACCGGCTCAACCGTGTACCAGCCGATGACGGCAGACGGAATGGCCAGCAGTATCAACGGCACGGTCACGACCCAGGGCGACTCGTGTATGTGGGACTTGGTCTCGGCATCCATGCGCTCTTCACCGTGGAATACCAGGAAGAACATGCGGAACGAATACAAGGCTGTTACGAACACACCGAGCAATACACTCAGGTACGCGATCCAGTAGATCGCGCCCTGGCCTTCCCAGTGCGATTCGTGCACGGCCTCGATTAGCAGGTCTTTGGAGAAGAACCCGCCACTGCCCGGGAAGCCAATCAATGCGAGCGAACCAATAAGCGCCGTCCAGTAAGTAATCGGCATGTATTTTCTGAGGCCACCCATCTTGCGAATGTCCTGCTCGTGATGCATCGCGATGATGACCGAGCCCGCCGCGAGGAACAGCAACGCCTTGAAAAACGCGTGCGTCATCAGGTGGAAAATCGCAGCACTGTATGCCGACGCCCCCAGCGCTACGGTCATGTAACCGAGCTGGGATAAAGTCGAGTATGCAACGACGCGTTTGATGTCGTTCTGCACGATACCGAGCAAGCCCATGAAGAACGCCGTAATGGCGCCGATGATGATAACTACCGCGAGTGCTGTCTCGGACAATTCAAACAATGGTGACATGCGCGCGACCATGAAGATGCCGGCCGTCACCATTGTTGCGGCATGAATCAATGCCGAGATCGGCGTCGGGCCTTCCATCGAGTCCGGCAGCCACACGTGCAGAGGTGCTTGCGCCGACTTACCCATAGCGCCAATGAACAACAGGATGCAAACGACCGTCATCGCGTTCCACGGAGAGCCCGAGAAAAGTACGATATTTTGTGCCGCGATATGGTCCGCGCTCGCGAAGACCTCGGCGTAGTCGAGTGAACCGGCAAACATGACAACGCCTGATATGCCCAGGATGAATCCGAAATCGCCAACACGGTTCACGAGAAACGCTTTGAGGTTGGCGAATATCGCAGACTCACGTTTGTACCAGAAGCCGATCAGCAGGTACGACACAAGACCTACAGCTTCCCAGCCGAAGAACAGCTGCAGGAAGTTGTTGGACATGACGAGCATCAGCATCGAGAACGTGAATAACGAGATAAAGCTGAAGAAGCGCTGGTACCCCGGATCGTCACGCATGTATCCGACTGTGTAGACATGCACCGTGAACGAAACGAAAGTAACCACGGCCATCATCAACGCCGTGAGGCGATCAACGAGGAAGCCTACTTCCATTCGCAGCCCGTCCGTAACGGCCCAGGTGTAGAGACTGATGTTCTCGGAGGGCGCACCACCCCAAAGCATGTTCTTGAGAACCA
>WTCH01000359.1 GCA_013138675.1 Woeseiaceae bacterium
ACTGTGAAGCCGCAAGCCGCTGCACTCGCAAATACCCCGGCGCTGCTGCTGAGCGGATCCGCAGACGCCCTGGACCAGTTTGACTACGAAGGCAGTTACGATGAAACCGTAACGACCTGGGTAAAACTTGCGCCCAGGAACACGGATAGCGGTTTCCTGCGCATGGAACTCGGGTTCATCGACGACACGCTGAATCGCATGGTGTTTTTCGACAACCTCGAGCAAACAACGCTGGTCGAGTTCCGCGACGTCGCCGTGAATGGTCAAATCGATCCGGCGCGTTTCGAGTTTCTCGTACCTGACGACGTTGATGTGGTCGGCATGCCGGCCGTCGCCGATATCCCGGAAGGCTGATGTTGCCGCTGCGCTATAGCGCCAGTTGGCGCGTTGCCAGCATCATTCTGCTGGTACTCGTTCTTATCAGTACCCTGATGCCGGCCGTGTGGTTCTGGCCTGATCGAAGTGGCTTTGTGGAATGGTTCGTGCACGTCGATAAATGGCTACACGGTATTACTTTTGTTTTCCTGGCCGTCTGGTTTGCGGGGCAGTACCGCCGCAAGTCGTACTGGCGCATTGGTATTGGCCTCCTGTTTTTTGGCGTGCTCATCGAGGCATGCCAGCGACTCGTGACCTACCGTTCGGCGGACTGGCTGGATGTCGCAGCTGATGCTACGGGCATCGCGGTTGGCTTGGCCGTGGCCATGGCGGGCCTCGGTGGCTGGAGCCTGTGGCTCGAAAACAGGCTCGCTGCAAACAGGGCGGAGGCACGTGGCGACTGATCTTTTCAGTTCGGAACAGCAGGAGTCGGCTGAAAGACCACTCGCGGATCGCATGCGGCCGGCGAACCTCGAGGAATTTTCAGGACAGTCCCATTTGCTCGACGAAGGAAAGCCGCTGCAACGTGCGATCGAGCAGGGCCGGGTACATTCGATGGTTTTCTGGGGCCCGCCGGGAACTGGCAAGACAACGCTGGCACGAATGATCGCAGCGAGGACTGATTCACATTTCATTGCCTTGTCCGCCGTCATGGCCGGCGTGAAGGACATCCGTTCAGCCGTCGGGGAAGCCGATCAGCATCGACAGATGTCGGGTCGTGGCACGGTACTGTTCCTTGACGAGGTACATCGTTTCAACAAGTCACAGCAGGATGCCTTCCTGCCATTTGTCGAAGATGGAACGCTGACGTTCATCGGCGCGACAACCGAAAATCCATCATTCGAGCTCAACAACGCGTTGTTGTCGCGTGCACGCGTGTACGTACTCAAGACGCTCGATGAATCGGCCCTGATGGGCATACTCAGGCGCGCGCTTGGTGATAGTGAGCGCGGCTTTGCTGGCAAGTACCGCATTGATGATGACGCCCTGCAGTTGATTGCCCTGGCAGCCGACGGCGACGCACGACGCGCCCTGAATTTGCTCGAACTCGCAGTCGATCTCACGGACGGCGATGAAATAAGCGAGGCAACTGTCAAAGAAGTTGCGACAGGCAGCCGCCGCCGTTTTGACAAAAAGGGCGAGTACTTCTACGACCAGATTTCTGCAATGCACAAGTCGGTGCGAGGGTCGGATCCGGATGCGTCCCTGTATTGGCTCATGCGTATGATCGATGGCGGATGCGATCCACTTTATATCGCGCGCCGAATGATTCGAGTCGCGTCCGAGGACATCGGTAACGCAGACCCCAGGGCTTTGCGCCTGACGCTGGATGCCTGGGAAACGCTTGAGCGCCTTGGCAGCCCGGAGGGCGAGCTCGCGCTTGCACAGGCTGTCGTGTATCTCGCCTGCGCGGCAAAGAGCAATGCGGTGTACACAGCGGCGAAGTCCGCCCGGAAAGACGCTGAGGAATTCGGCTCGCTCGAAGTCCCAATGCACCTGCGCAATGCTCCGACGAAGCTCATGGAAGAATTGGGCTACGGCGACAATTATCGTTATGCACATGACGAAGAGGGCGCTGTCGCTAAGGGCGAAAAATATTTTCCCGACGACATGGATGAACGCACGTATTATCATCCGGTTCCGCGCGGACTCGAGATTAAGATTCGCGAGAAACTGGCCGAAATCAAGAAGCGATGATAGATCCCAAACTACTCAGGCAAGACACAGAAGCGGTTGCTGCAAACTTTGCGCGACGCGGCTTCGAATTCGATGCTGGCACCTACCTGGCGCTTGAAGAACGGCGCAAGTCGCTGCAGGTTGAAACCGAAGAACTGCGTAACGAACGCAACACGAGCTCCAAGAATATCGGTAAGGCGAAGGCGCAGGGTGAAGATATCGCCCCGCTGCTCGAGGCCGTCAAGGATTTGGGCGACAAGCTCGAGAACAATGAAGCCGAGTTGCAGACGATACTCGGGGAATTGCGATCGATCGAGCTCGGCCTGCCCAACCTGATGGCCGACGATGTACCCGACGGCAAATCTGAGGAGGACAACGCTGAAATGCGGCGTTGGGGAGAACCGACCGAGCTCGGATTCGAGGCAAAAGACCATATCGAGTTAGGCGAGAATCTCGGCATGCTCGACTTCGAGACGGCCAGCAAGATATCCGGCTCGCGATTCGCCGTCATGCGTGGACAATTGGCGCGGATGCAGCGTGCGCTAATCCAGTTCATGCTCGATACGCATACGCAGGATCACGGTTACGTCGAAACCTACGTTCCCTATCTCGTGCAGTACGATGCCCTGGTGGGTACGGGTCAGTTGCCGAAGTTCGAAGAGGATTTGTTCAAGACAACGACCGAGACGCCGTATTACCTGATCCCGACCGCCGAGGTTCCGGTAACCAATTTCGCCCGCGATGTGATCTTCGAAGCGGACCAATTGCCCATACGGTATACGGCGCACACGCCGTGTTTTCGTTCAGAGGCGGGATCCTACGGCCAGGACACACGCGGCATGATCCGGCAGCACCAGTTCGAGAAGGTCGAAGTCGTGCAATTCGTCGCAGCCGGCGACTCCGATCGC
>WTCH01000075.1 GCA_013138675.1 Woeseiaceae bacterium
CGGCGTCGTATCCCAGCAACTGTTACCAACCAAGGGCAAACCGGGTCGAATAGCGGCTCTCGAAGTTCTGATCAACACCACTGCTGTCTCGAACCTGATACGCCAGGGCAAGCTCGATCAACTCGAAACCGCGATGCAGTCGGGCGGCAATACCGGCATGCAGACGATGGACTCAGCCCTGATGTCCCTCGTCGAAAAAGCATTTGTCTCCGGCAAAGAGGCGTATCTGCAGGCGAGCGATAAATCCAAGTTTGAACGCCTCAAGAACGAAAACTGATACGGCGATAAATCGCGTCGGATCCATCCGCACGTGGCATAATCGCGGCCTTTGAGACTGCGCAGAAACCGGCTGTCACCCATGCCTGACAAACCCAGAAAAATCCTTGTGACGAGCGCGCTGCCCTATGTCAACGGGCCACCCCACATGGGGCACATGGTCGAGTACATTCAGACGGATATATGGGTGCGGTTCCAGAAGTTGCGCGGCCACAGCTGTATCTATGTGTGTGCAAGCGATGTGCACGGCACCCCGATCATGCTCAAGGCGAGGGAACTCGGCGTCACGCCAGAGGAACTAACGACCACGAATTCAGAAGAATTTATTCGTGTTTTCGAGGCGTTTGGTGTCGATTTCGACAACTACCACACCACACATTCACCGGAAAACGAGGCACTGACGGTCGAGATGTTCGAGGCACTACGAGCAATCGGCGACATCTACACAAAAACGATCGCACAGGCCTATGACGAGAAGGAAGGCATGTTCCTGCCTGACCGTTTCGTGCGTGGCACCTGTCCCCGGTGCAAAAGCGAAGACCAGGATGGTGACGCCTGCGAGGTGTGTGGTGCTACGTACACTCCCGAGGATCTCATAGACCCGGTGTCGGTGATCTCAGGTTCAACACCGGTCAAACGAGAGTCAGAGCATTATTTCTTCAAGCTCAGTGAATACGAGCAGCGCCTGCGCGAATGGATGCAGGAGGCAACACTCGACAAGAACGTCATCTCCAAGCTCGAGGAATGGTTCGAAGCGGGACTGCGGGACTGGGACATTTCACGTGATGCGCCTTACTTTGGATTTCGCATTCCGGGTACCGAGGACAAGTACTTCTACGTTTGGCTGGACGCACCCGTAGGTTACCCGGCGAGTTTCAAACATCTCTGCGAGCGCCGTCCCGACCTCGATTTCGACGAGTACTGGCGACCCGGCCACGACACCGAGGTGTTCCACTTCATCGGCAAGGACATCATGTACTTTCATACTTTGTTTTGGCCGGCCGTGTTGCAGGGCGCCGGGTTTCGCACGCCCACAAGTGTGTATGCCCATGGTTTCCTGACCGTCGACGGGCAGAAGATGTCGAAGAGACGTGGCACGTTCATCATGGCACGCACCTACCTCGATAACCTGAACCCGTCATACTTGCGCTACTACTACGCCGCAAAGCTCGGACCGACGATCGAAGATATCGACCTGAACCTCGAGGACTTCACAGCGCGCGTTAACTCAGACCTTGTCGGCAAGCTCGTCAATATCGCCAGTCGCTGCGCCGGTTTTATTGGCAAACGATTTGATGGCAAGTTGACCGACTCACTTCCGGAACCCGAGCTGTTTGCAGAGTTTGCGAACGCCTCTGAAACGATTGCCGGACACTTCGAGAACCGAGAATACTCCAAGGCCATGCGGGTCGTCATGAGCCTCGCCGATACGGCAAATCGCTACATCGATGCGAAGAAGCCGTGGGTCATGATCAAGAACGAGGCACAACTCAACGAAGTGCAGGCGGTGTGCACACAAGGCCTTAACATGTTCCGTAGCCTGATGGTCTACCTTACGCCGGTTATCCCCGTAGTCGCCGATGGCGCGCGGGCATTCCTCGGTGAAGAAAAATGGAACTGGAAATCTGCGTCTAGCCCCCTGCTCGGCGCAACAATCAACAAGTTCACGCCGCTGTTAACTCGCGTGGAGAAACAGCAGGTCGACAACATGGTCGATCAGTCAAGAGAAACAACCGGGGAACCCAAAACTGTGACCGACGACAACACCATCTCAATCGACGACTTTATGAAGGTCGACCTGCGCATTGCACGCATCGATGAAGCCAGTCATGTCGAGGGCGCCGACAAATTGCTGGCACTGACGCTTAACCTGGGAGATAGCACTCGAAAAGTGTTTGCTGGCATCAAGGCGGCCTATGATGCGGAGAGCCTCGTCGGTCGCCAGGTTATCGTTGTTGCGAATCTCGCACCGCGAAAAATGCGCTTTGGTGTCTCGGAGGGCATGGTGCTTGCTGCCGGGCCGGGAGGTGAGGATATTTTCCTGCTATCGCCGGACGACGGTGCAGAACCGGGAATGCGCGTCAAATAGTTCGGGACTTTCATGAGCGAACTCATCGTCATTCTTGTTGGCACCGTACTCGTCAACAACTTCGTACTCGTACGTTTTCTGGGTCTTTGTCCCTTCATGGGTGTGTCGCGCAATCTCGAGGCGGCGACCGGAATGTCACTCGCGACAGCGTTTGTCCTGACCCTGTCATCGGCAACAGCGTTCCTTCTGCACCAGTACGTGCTGGTTCCGCTTGAGCTCGAATACCTCAGAACCATCAGCTTCATCCTTGTCATCGCAGCCAGCGTGCAATTCACCGAGATCATGGTGCGCCGGCTGAGTCCGCTGTTGCACCAGGTGCTCGGCATTTTCATTCCACTCATCGCGACCAACTGCGCCGTTCTCGGCGTCGCATTGCTCAACGTGCAGCAATCCAAAGGATTCGTGCAGTCCGTGTTTTTCGGTTTCGGCGCCTCTGCAGGCTTTGCCCTGGTGCTTGTCATGTTCGCGTCAATTCGCGAACGACTCGACGCGGCCGATATTCCGATGCCGTTCAGGGGCACAGCTATCGCGCTGTTAACCGCCGGCATCATGTCGCTCGCGTTCATGGGATTCTCGGGCATGGCCCGGCCGTGACGGGCGGGTTTCACTATGTGGGTAGCCGTAATTACAATCGCATTGCTGGCGCTTCTTGCCGGACTCGCGCTGAGCTACGCATCGCAATCATTGCCTGCCGATTCGGGAGAGCTCGTTGAACAAGTCAACGAGCTTCTCCCACAAACCCAGTGTGCTCAATGCGGTTACCCGGGCTGTCGCCCATACGCCCAGGCCATCGTCGACGATGGCGTTACGATCAACCTTTGCCCGCCAGGCGGCGACGACACAATTCGACGCCTCGCGACGTTGCTCGGAACCGATGTACTACCGCTCGCTGAAAAACAGGCGCTTGAGCGAGCGGTTGCCGTCATCGATGAGTCCTTATGTATTGGCTGCATGCATTGCCGCAACGCCTGCCCCGTGGACGCCATTGTCGGCGCACATCAATTGATGCACACGGTCATTGAAAAAGAGTGCACGGGCTGCGAACTCTGCGTTGCACCCTGCCCGGTCGACTGCATCAGTATGCGGAGCCTTGCGTGAGTGCACCTACTTATGATCTCGGCAAGCTCCACGGCGGCCTGCGGCTCCAGGCGCACAAGGCCGCATCAACTGCGGAGCCGATATTGCAAATCCCGATTCCGGATCAACTCGTACTGCCCATCACTCAACACGCGGGTGATCCGGCGCAGCCGATTGTCGGCATTGGGGAACACGTACTTAAAGGCCAGTTGATTGCCGAGATTGACGGATCGCTCGGCGCTCCGGTGCACGCATCATCGTCCGGCACGGTCGTCGCGATTGAGCCGTGGCCGGTATCCCGGCGTCATGGAGAGAATGCGCCGTGCATCGTCATTGAGTGCGACGGCGAAGATCGTCCCACCGACGCTGCAGACGCATTGGCCGACTGGAGCACACTGCTCCCCGGCATACTCCTGAAGAAGATTCTACAGGGTGGAATTGTCGGCCTGGGCGGGGCGGTGTTTCCAACGGCACAGAAACTCATGGAGGCAATAACCTGCGACCCCGACTACCTGATCCTCAATGGCGTTGAGTGCGAACCGTATATCAGTTGTGACGACATGCTGATGCGCGAGTACACGCACGAGGTGCTCGGCGGCGCCCGGATCCTCCTGCATGCACTCGAACTGGATACCTGTTACATCGCCGTCGAAAGTGACAAACCGGCCGCACTGCGACGGCTGGGCGAAGTGCTGGCCGAGCTGGACGATGATCGCCTGGTGCTCAAGCAAGTCCCGACGATCTACCCGTCTGGTGGAGAAGACCAGCTTGTGCAACTGGTTGCGGGCCGGGAGGTTCCAACGGGTGGCCTGCCAACAGATGTCGGATGCCTCGTACAAAATGTCGGTACGGCGGCGGCGATCTACGACTGGGTAGTCCACAACGAACCACTGATCTCCCGCATTACGACGGTAACCGGCGATGGCGTCGAGCGACCCGTCAATGTGGAAGCGCGCCTGGGTACCACGATTGCCGATATTGTCGAGTACGTCGGTGGTTATACGGAGCACGCTCAGCAACTGATTATCGGCGGGCCGATGACCGGCAAGTCAGTCACCTCGGACCGCGTTCCGGTGGTCAAGGCAACGAACTGCATTCTGGTTATGTCCGAGGCGCCGACGATTGGCGACGAGATGCCCTGCATTCGCTGTGGCGACTGTGCAGCCGTATGCCCGGTACAACTAATGCCGCAGCAGCTGTTCTGGTACGCCTGTGCCGATGACGAGGCAAAGATGCGAAGTCACGGCCTGACGGACTGCATTGAATGCGGCTGCTGTGACCTCGTATGTCCCAGCCATATTCCACTAACCGCAGATTTTCGTACGGCAAAAGCCCGCATACGAGAACTGGCTGACGAGAAATCCCGTGCCGAACGTGCGCGCCAGCGCTTCGAGGCGCGTAATGAACGAATCGAAAAAGAAAAGCAGGTACGTGACGACGAGCTGGCCAATCAGAAAGCGTCGGCCAGACAGGCCGGGGCCGATGCGATCGCCGAGATCATGAAGCGCAAGCAACAACAGGACGAGGACCAGTAATGGAATTCGCCCGCCGGGAAGCGCCTTACATCAGACCGAATGTCGGCGTTGGATCGATGATGTTGCAGGTATTGGCTGCACTAATTCCGGCAGCGCTGGCGCACGTCTGGTATTTCGGGCCGGGCTTCCTGTTCAACCTGATTATTGCGACCGCTTTCTGTGTCGGTAGTGAGACGCTCATGATGCGTGCGCGCGGCCGTGACCCGATGGTCGCACTGTCCGACTACAGCGCCATTGTCACCGCAGCACTTCTGGCGTTCGCGCTACCCTCACTGACACCATGGTGGGTTACAGCGACCGGCGCACTGTTTGCCATCGTTGTTGCCAAACACCTGTATGGCGGCCTCGGCTTCAATGTATTTAACCCAGCCATGGTCGGCTACGTCGTCATTCTCGTCGCCTATCCCATGGAAATGAATCTTTGGGTTGCACCACGCATGGGTGACATCGACTACATCAGCCTCAGCGTGCTGCAGACCATCAAGTACACTCTCACCGGTTCCCTGCCCGACGCGCTGACGTTTGACGCCATCAGCCGCGCAACACCTCTGGATGCCATGCAGTCAGGCCTGCGCAACATGCGCACATACGCGGAGGTTCGAACCAATCCGATGATGGGTGACTTTGGTGGCCGCGGCTGGGAGTGGATAAGCAACTTCTTCGCATTTGGCGGAGCCTGGCTACTCGTCAAGAAGATCATTCGCTGGCAGATTCCGACCGGTGTCCTGCTTGGTTTGCTGATCCCTGCCGGGCTGTTTTACATCATCTCACCGGGCTCCAATGCGAGCCCTGGCTTCCACCTGTTTTCGGGCGCAACGATCCTGTGCGCGTTTTTTATCGCGACAGATCCTGTATCGGCTGCGACGAGCCCGAAGGGTCGTTTCGTATACGGTTGCGGTATCGGCTTCCTCATTTTCGCCATTCGCAAATGGGGCTCTTTCGCCGATGGCGTCGCATTCGCCGTACTCATGATGAACATGGCGACGCCAGCCATCGACTACATTACGCGACCGCATATCGTCGGCCATTCCCGCCGCAGTGATAAGCCATGAGCGACCAGTCGATTATCAAAACCGGATTAACGCTCGCCGTGATAGCAGCTATCTGTACAGCACTCGTGGCACTGACTTTCCAGGCGACACGAGAACGCATTGCGGCCAACGAAAAGGCTTTGCTCGAACAGAGCCTGCAACCGGCGCTGGCCGGTACGTTCTACGACAGCGGCGTCAGTGAGTCTCGCCTCGTCCTGCCGTCACCACACGGTTTGCCGGGCAATGAACCTGCTGTGGTTTACCGTGTTTTCGCTGAGGGCGAGCCAGTGGCCGCGTTATTCGCAGTCACTGCGCGAGATGGTTTCTCAGGGCCCATACGCATCCTCGTTGGCATAGCTGTCGATGGCACGGTCACCGGCGTGCGAATTCTCCGGCATCGTGAGACGCCGGGCCTGGGCGACAAGATCGAGTCGGCTCGCTCCGACTGGATATTTCAATTCGACGGCCACTCGATGGGCGACCCGGTGGCAACGGGATGGGCAATCGAGGTCGATGGCGGCGAATTTGATCAATTGACCGGCGCATCTATAACACCACGCGCGATCATCAAGGCCATTCGCGACACATTGAACTACTTCGAAACCCATCAGGACGCGATATTCCTGAGCGAATCCAGCGGGGAAAACGAATGACGACGGGCGGTCTTATTGAACGACTGCGCACTGGGTTGTGGAAGGACAACCCGGGGCTCGTGCAATTGCTTGGCCTGTGTCCGCTGCTGGCTGTCACGACAACAACGATCAACGGTGTCGGACTTGGCATTGCGACACTGCTGGTCCTCACTTGCTCCAATGCACTGGTGTCTGCGACCCGACGCTGGATCCGCCAGGAAATACGCATCCCGATCTATGTCCTGATTATTGCCAGCCTTGTCACATGCGTCGAACTCATTTTCAAAGCCTGGTTCCCGACGCTCGACCGGTCTCTCGGTATCTTCATTCCATTGATCGTCACGAACTGCGCCATCGTCGCGCGCGCCGAGATATTTGCATCGCGCAATACGATAGGGGCCAGCATCGTCGACGGACTCGGCATGGGCGCCGGCTTTGCCGCGCTGCTTATCGTTCTGGGTGTATTCCGCGAACTCGTCGGGCAAGCCTCGATCCTGGGCTATTCATTTGCCGAAAGCGGGTTCCTGCTGGCGATCCTGCCACCTGGCGCATTTTTCGCACTTGCGCTGGCCGTGGCCCTCAAAAATCGCATTGACCGCAAGCCCGGCCGATGAACGCGGACAAGCGCAGCGCTATCTACGCGAAACTTCGCGAGCTCGATCCAAGTCCGGACACCGAACTTCACTATGTCAGTCCATTCGAATTGCTCGTCGCCGTGATCCTGTCCGCACAGGCGACAGACATCAGCGTCAATAAGGCGACTGATCATTTATACCTGGTTGCCAATACGCCTGAGTCAATACTGGCGCTGGGCGTAAAACGGCTGAAGCCGTATATCAAAACGATAGGCCTCTTCAACAACAAAGCCGAAAACATCATCAAGACCTGCAAACTCCTGATTGATGAACACAACAGCCAGGTACCGACGACACGTGAAGCACTCGAGAGCTTGCCCGGCGTAGGTCGCAAAACGGCGAACGTTGTTCTCAACACCGCTTTTGGCGAGCCGACTATAGCCGTCGACACGCACATATTCCGCGTCTCGAATCGCACCGGCATCGCCAAGGGCAAAACACCGCTCGAGGTTGAGAAGCGACTTGTGCGCCTGACGCCCGATGAATTCAAAAAGGACGCTCATCATTGGCTGATCCTGCATGGCCGCTATGTGTGCAAGGCACGCAAACCACTTTGCGGTGAATGCCCGATCGTCGAATGGTGCGAGTACAAACAAAAGGAACTGTCATGATTTTTGGGCAGGACCGCGGCGAACTGCGACAGATGTATGCCAGCGCGTGGCAAAAACATCGTGACAAGGCCGTCCTGTCACCGCTCGAAATGCAAATCGCGCAGGTGATCGAAGATCATCCTGAGCACCACGAGGCCGTCATGGGAGACCTCGAGCAAGACTTCTCCGTCGAAGGCGGCAAAACGAACCCGTTTCTGCACATGGGTCTGCACCTCGGCGTTCGTGAACAAGTCGCCACCAACCGTCCCGCTGGCATTACAAGCGCGTTTCAGAGCCTTGCCGCGAAAATC
>WTCH01000214.1 GCA_013138675.1 Woeseiaceae bacterium
GCACCGTATCAGTGACATAGATCTTGTCGTCCCACCCAACCGCAATGTCATTGGCGACGGTTGTCTCGAGGGCGATGGTTGCAAGCGGTGCGTAACCAGGCCAACGGAAGATTTTCACCTGGTTATTGTCGATGACGTGCAGTTGGTCACGGACCAATGCCATGCCAAGTGGGGCAGCAAGGCCGTCAACGATTCGCCGTTCTATCACTTCGCCATCTTCACTTAGCAAGGTCAGAAAGCCGTTACCTGTTCCGCGAGAGACGCACATGTTGGAAACGAGCAGTGTGTCGTCGGGCAAGGCCAGTACAGTCTCGGGGTCGCAGAGCTCCCCTTCTACCACCCCGACGATGTCCGCCTGTTCTGGTTCGGGCATTCCGGCGGCGAGCTGGGCGGCGAGTAGTAAGGTAACCCAGTTAGTCATGGATCTTCACTGTCTAGTTACAGTTTTTCTCAATCGCCATTTCGCGTTCTTTCAGGGCGGCGAGTTCTTCCTGGCTGAGCGTGCAATTGGCATCATCCCGGCACTGGTAATCCTGTGCCAGTTTGGCCAGGGCGATGCGACAGTTGTAGCCGCCGGTATCTGCGGCTGTGCCGGATTCAGATGAGGCTGCAGCCCAGTTCGTGTAGCCGTACCAGGCGGCCCAACCGATGGCCGCCAGTACAGCGAGGTTAACGATCATCTTGAAAAGCTTTGCCATAACAGTGTGGCTACTTTGCCTGGACCAACATTTTCATTGTTTCGGGTTTCACGCCATCAGCTGCCGCCGCTGCCTGGCCTTCCTCGGATTCGAGCATTGCCGTCAGCGCATCCATATCAGCGACCGCGATGATCAGACCGGTCATATTCGGATTGTCGGGGTCCTGGAGCGTGTGCACATGGGCGGCACCGTTGGCCTTGAACAATTTGTGGCGACTGTCTTCACCTTGCCATGCGGCAAGCCAGTGATCGGCGTCTTTTACTTCATGAGTAATGACGAGGTGTGTCATCGATGCCATCTTCTCTTTCATGGCATCTTTTTCGTGGTGTTCGGCCACGGTGAGCTGGCTGAAGACCAATGCGATGAGTGCTAACGGGAGTAACAGTTTGAGTCTTTTCATTGTTTTACGTCCTCCGGGGCAGAATTGCTGCCCATCTACTGCTTATCGTAGCAGAGGAATGGCCTATACTTTGGATAACAGCAGAGGAGAGAGCCATGGGAAGCACGTTTCAGGAAGTCGAAATCGGAGCACCGATTGATGCAGTCTGGAAGGCGATTCGCGACTTTCATGACATGAGTTGGGCACCGAATGTTATTACCAGCGTCGATGTCGTCGGCAATAAACCCGGTGACAAGCCAGGAGCGGGTCGGGTGCTCAACGGCGCATTCCATGAAACACTGCGGACGCTCGATGACATGGGCAAAACGTTTACTTACAGCATCGATGATGGGCCATCGCCTGTCTCCAAGGATGAAGTAAGCAACTACGTTGGTCGCGTGCTGGTTGAGCACATGGCATCGGGCACGCGTGTGGAATGGTCATCGACCTGGAAAGAAAACGATGAGGCAGCCCAGGAGTTTTGCCATACGATTTACGTCGCGATGCTCAATGACATGAAGCAAAGCCTGGAATCGTAGAACGAAAACAGGCTCCGCCGCGATGTCACGTACACGGATCGTCATCATAGGAGCCACCGGCCATTTTGGTGGTCGCATAGGCCGTCGCATTCTGGGTGAGCCAAATACCGAGCTCGTCATAACGAGCCGTAGTCTCGGCAAGGTAGAGTCCTTGTCCGCAAAGCTGGCGCAAATGAACGCTGATGCGATGGTATCGGCTGCGGCACTCGATCAAACGTCATCGTCGTTCGCTGAAGATCTCGCCGCTCTGCGGCCGGATATCGTCATCCATACCGCGGGTCCGTACCAGGGTCAGGGCTATGACGTGGCCAGGTCATGCCTGGCCTGCGGTAGCCACTACATCGATTTGGCCGACGGCCGGGAGTTCGTCGAAGGTTTCGACGCATTGCATGAGGATGCCTGTCGAAAAGGCGTTCTGCTTGTTTCTGGCGCGAGCACATTGCCGGGCTTGTCGAGTGCGGTGGTTGATCATGTCCGTGGTGAATTTGAGTCCATCCACAGCATTGAGACATCCATTGCACCAGCTCATCAAACACCGCGCGGCGCCGGCACAGTTGCTGCTGTGCTCAGCTATTGTGGTGCGCCGTTCCAGGTCTTTGAGAACGGCGAGTGGATCACGCGATACGGTTGGCAGGACCTGAAAATGCAACGCTACCCGGAGTTTGGGCGCAGGCTGTCAGGCGCTTGTGATGTGCCGGATCTTGGATTGTTCCCTGAATACGTAAACGGTGTGCAGACAGTAACGTTTCATGCTGCGCTCGAGGCAACCTGGGAGCAGATCACGCTTTGGAAGATGGCCTGGGCGACGCGACTCGGAATTGTCAGAAACTGGGAGCGCCTGGTGCCGACATTTCAGAGCGTGAGCGATCGACTCATTAAACTCGGCTCAACGACCGGTGGCATGCAGATACGCATTGCCGGAGAAGGTGACGACAAGCTGCCAAAGACGCTCATGTGGAACCTGGTGGCACATCAAAATCACGGCCCTGAGATTCCTTGTGTGCCGGCGCTAATCCTCGCTCGCAAGCTGGCGGCTGGCAGGTTCTCAACAACTGGCGCTTACCCTTGCCTGGGCATGATTTCATTGCCCGAGTTCGATGAAGAGATCAGCGACCTGGACATTCACTGGCGTATGGACGAGGTGAACGAATGACACTGTATCTGTGGATCAAGCTACTGCACATACTGAGCGCGACGGTTTTGTTTGGCACAGGCATGGGCACGGCCTTTTTCATGTTAAAGGCCTACCTCAGTGCAAATGATGAGGCGATGGCTGTCACGACCAAGAGTGTCGTGATGGCAGACTGGATTTTCACGACGCCTGCCGTTGTTGTGCAGTTCGCTACCGGCCTTTGGCTCACGCAGCACCTCAATATCTCAATGGACTCGGTCTGGTTCAGTACGGTCCTCGGCCTTTTCATCCTTGTGGGTGCATGCTGGGTCCCGGTGGTCTGGATACAGATCCGAATTCGCGACCTGATTGCAGCCGATGCGGACAGCGACAGCTACCGCGTCCTGATGCGCTGGTGGGTTGCACTTGGCGTTCCGGCATTCACCAGCGTCTTGATCATTTTCTATCTGATGGTGTCGAAAACCGGCGCATACAGTTGAGAACCGTTCAGCCTGCCTGCTTCGCGGCGATGTATTTCATGACTTGCTCGCGGACAGCGACCAATGGCAACGCACCATTCTTTAATATCACGTCATGGAAGTCGCGAATGTCGAATCTGTCACCCAGTGCGTCCTGAGCTTCATCACGCAGGCGCAATAATTCCATCATGCCGACCTTGTAGGCCGTAGCCTGGCCGGGCATCACGATATAACGTTCGATTTCGGACGTGACATCGGTCTCGGTGATACCGGTGTTGGTCAGCATGTAGTCGATCGCTTCTTCGCGTGTCCAGTACTTGGCATGAAGGCCGGTATCGACAACCAGTCGCACCGCCCGGAAAAGCTCCGCTTGCAGGCGCCCGAGATTGTCGTACGGGTCAGACTGGAAGCCCATTTCCCAGGCGAGACGCTCGGCGTACAGGCCCCAGCCCTCAGAGTAGGACGTGAAGCCTGCTTCTTTTCTGAATTCTGGAATACCTTCAAGCTCACCCTGGATTGCCAGCTGAAAATGATGCCCCGGTACGCCCTCGTGATACGCGAGAGTGCGCATGCCATACTTGGGCGTTGCCTTGATGTCGTACAGGTTGGCGTAAAAGATGCCAGGACGTGAGCCATCGCGTGACGGCGAGTTGTAGTACGCGCCTGGTGCTGTTTTCTCGCTGAATTCTGGAACCCTCTTAACTTCGATCAGTGCTTTGGGTTTGATGTTAAACGCTTGCGATATTCCTGTTTCGATCTCTTCGATAATCTTGACGTAGTCCTCGAGAATCTGCTCCCGGCCTTCGTCCGTATCGGGATAGTAAAAGCGCTCATCCTCGGCAAGTTGGTCAAAAAGAACCTTAACGCCAAGAGACGGGTCGTAACCTTCACTTTCGAATATGTCCAGCATCTCGGCCTGGATGCGTTCGACTTCGGCTAAGCCTGTTGCATGGATATCTTCGGACGTCAGGTTGGTCGTGGTGTGCGAGCGCAGCATGTAGTTGTAGAAGGCCTCACCGTCCGGCAGCTTCCACACGCCATCGTCAGTATTGGACTTGGCTTCCAGTTCACTGAAGTAGTTGATGTAACTCCGGTACGCCGGGTACACGGTGTTCTCGATCTCGGCTTTCGCCGCGTCGAGAAACGCGCTGCGCTCCGCCTCGCCGATCTCGTCGGCTTCTTCGAGTTTGCCCTTGAATGACACGTACAAGACGTTTTCTTCGACGGGCTGATCAACAAACTCCTGCATAATTTCGAGCGACTTGTCGATAACGAAGGTCGGTGGAATGATGCCTTTCTCTTCCCGAATCAGGATGCCTTCCATATTCTGGTCCATCTTCGTGTCAATCCTGGAAAGCCGGCTGATGTAGTGCTCCGCGTCTTCGGCAGTATTGACGCGATGAAAAGTATCCAGAAAGCGTGGAATGTTGTTCTGCAGGCCGAATAATTGGTTAACCGGGTAGTCGTGGTATCGGTAGCGACGCATCATCTCCGGGTCGCCCAACAGTTCTTTGAGGACCAATACCGAGAGCATCTCGTCTTCGCTCAGTTCCCCTTCGTCGTATTCATCCACCGTAGCCAGTATGTCCGCCAGCATCTGAATATCTCGATCGCCGGCTGCCTCAGAATTGTCATTCCATTCTGCATTGTGGCCATTCATGCCCATCTGCTCGAGAATGCCAAGCGAAGTCAATATCTCCGGCTTGTCCCAGATGTACTGGATAAATACGCGGTTGAAATAGTTGTTAACAAAGAATGGTTTTGCGTACCACTCGTGCAAGCCGAACAAAATACCGACTGCGAACACGGCGCCGACAGTCAACCCGGCGCGTTTGAAGAATGTTTTTACTTTGCCAGCCATTTCGTCCGACTCTCATATGAACAACGTTACAAGATAGCACCATTTCGCCGGGCGGTTATAATCTCCAGTATGGACGCATACCTGACAGCAGCCATCGAAGAAGCCCGCAAAGGCGTGAGCGCGGGCGGCATACCCATTGGGTCTGTGCTCGTGGTCGACGGCGAGATCGTCGGACGAGGTCACAATCAACGCGTCCAGCAGGGCAGTTCGGTGTTGCACGCCGAGATGGACTGCCTCGAGAACACAGGGCGACTCAGCGCATCGACCTACCGCAAGGCCACACTGTATTCCACGCTATCGCCCTGTGACATGTGCAGCGGCGCTATACTTCTTTACGGTATTCCCAAAGTTGTCGTGGGCGAGAACCAGACGTTTCAGGGACCGGAAGTGTATTTGCGATCGCGCGGCGTTGAAATTGAGGTTCTGAACGACCAGGACTGCATTCGGATGATGCGAGATTTCATCCTCGCAAATCCGGTGCTGTGGAATGAAGACATTGGCGAATAAGAGAGAAAGAACTCATGCCGAATAACTACGTACTGATCGACTACGAAAACGTCCAGCCGAAGAACCTGGAACTGCTCGCGAGTGATGAGTTTAAGGTGTTTGTTTTTGTTGGCCAGAACCAGGCGAAAATACCCTTTGATCTTGCGGACTCGATGCAGTTGCTGGGTAAAAATGCCCGCTACGTCCAGATAACGGGCAATGGCCAGAATGCACTGGATTTTCACATCGCCTATTACATTGGTGAGCTGGCGGCCGGCGAACCGGACGCCTTTTTCCACATCATCAGCAAGGACAAGGGCTTTGACCCGCTCATCAACCACCTGAAAGAGCGCAAGATTCGCGTGCACAGAGAAAAAGACATTGGCGAGATTCCTCTGTTGCAGCTGGCCGATACGTCGAGCATAGATGAGAAGATCTCTGCGGTCGTCAAGAACCTGGGTGGCCGCGGTCAATCGAGACCACGCAAGGTCACCACGTTGTCAAACACGATCAACTCGCTCTTCAATCCAAAGCTCAGCGCAAAGGAGCTTTCCGCGCTGGTAAAGGAAATGGAGAAGCGCAAGCTGATCGTCATCAATAAGAACAACGTCAGCTACAAGTTGCCCCACTAGACTCGAATCTATCTTTCACACTGTTCATCGCATCCGCCACACTTGGCGGGGCGTTTTTCGACGTCAGGATCATGTTTGCTTAGCCACTGTTGAAAAATCGCCCAGAAAACGCACAGGGCTACCAGGCCAAGCAATGAAAGAATATAGGTCGTCATAATAATTCCAGGCCGCGACTCAAGTGGTACTGAACAGTCCGGCAAAACCCATGAAGGCCATCGATAAGATCCCTGCGATAATCAGGTTCATCGCAGTGCCCTGGATCAGTTTCGGTATGTTGGATAACTCCGACTCCTCACGCAGGCCTGCAAGCAGGACCAACGCCAGTGTGAAACCAATGCCGGCACCGAGTGCATAAACGATGCCCTCCCAAAATCCGTAACCGCGGTTGGTGGCGAAGATTGCGAGCCCGAGAATCGCACAGTTCGTGGTGATCAGCGGCAGGAAGATTCCCATCGCGCGGAACAGTGCGGGGCTCAGTTTCTTGATTAGCATCTCGATGAACTGCACGGTGCTGGCGATCACGACAATGAAACAGATCAGCCTGAGGTAGGGTGCATGCACCAACACATAAGTGTTGAGTATCCAGGCACACACCGCGGTCACGAGCATTACGAAAGTCGTCGCGAGCCCGAGTCGTGCCGAGGTTTCCAGCGAATTGGAAACACCGAGGAACGGGCACAGCCCGAGAAAATACGTCAGCACAAAGTTGTTGACCAGCAACGCGCTAATGAAGATCCAGAG
>WTCH01000032.1 GCA_013138675.1 Woeseiaceae bacterium
CTGGCAACCGGCGCTGAAGGCGGTGGGCAGTATTACGCCGGTACGCGGCGTGGTCATCTCGGCAGAAGTGCCGGGAGTGATTCGCAAGATTCACTTCGATTCCAGTGACCGGGTGCCCGACGGCGAACTGCTGATTGAACTTGATATCGAAGTCGATCTGGCCGAGCTGGCCGCATTGCGGGCCGACCGCCGTCTTGCCGAGATTACCCACGATCGTTTCGCAAGAATCTCGACGCAGAACCTGGGGTCGCGCTCCGACCTCGACGAGGCGCAGGCGTCGCTTGATCGCGTCGATGCCGAAATTGTTGCCAAGGAAGCAATGATTCAGAAGAAAGTCGTGCGCGCACCGTTTGCCGGCGAGCTCGGCATCCGACGAATCAATCGAGGGCAATATCTTAAAGAGGGCGACACCATCACAGAACTCGTCGCGCTCGATCCGGTTTACGCCGAATACGCGCTTCCCGAGAGATTTCTTCCGGAGCTTGTGCCCGGCCAGTCCGTTATCGTGCGAGTGCAGTCCTATCCGGGTCGTGTGTTCGAAGGCAAGATTCACGCCGTCAGCCCCAACGTGCAGGCGGCGTCGCGAAGCGTTGTAGTCCGTGCGCTGATCGCGAATCCGGATCGCCAGTTGCGACCCGGTATGTTCGCCGAGGTCGAGACGTTGCAGTCGGTTCGGGAAGGCGTGCTGACGCTGCCAGAACGGGCGGTGACCTATAACACCTACGGTGACTCGGTTTTCGTTGTGGAACAAGCCGACGGCGGCCGCACGGTCCGACTCGTGCAGATCGAAACCGGTGACGTGCGTAACGGCCGTGTCGAAATTAGGCGCGGCCTCGAGGCTGGTACCGAGGTTGTGAGTGACGGCCATAACAAGTTGCGTAACGGCCAGTCGATCAACATCGACAATTCTGTGGATCCGGATGCCACGGACCCGCGTGCATGAAATTCACTGACCTGTTCATCCAGCGTCCGGTGCTGGCCAGTGTTGTCAGCTTGCTGATCCTGGTTGTTGGGCTGCGCTCCATTGCGGCGCTCGATCTGCGCGAGTTTCCAGAAATCAGCAACACGGTTGTTTCGGTTACAACCGCCTATCCGGGCGCCAGCAGTGAGTTGATGCAGGGTTTCATCACCACACCGCTGCAACAGGCGCTCGCCGAGGCCAGCGGCATTGACTATCTCGTTTCGCGAAGCTCGCAGGGTGTCTCAGTCATCGAAGCGCACATGGAGCTGAACTACGACCCGAATGCCGCCGTTGCCGAGATCCAGGCCAAGGTGGCGAGTCAGCGCGGTGTTCTGCCGGCCGAATCGGAAGATCCGGTGATCGACTCGACGACTGGCGACCAGACCGCGTTGATGTATATCTCATTTTACAGCCAGCAGATGAGTCCTTCTCAGACGACGGACTACCTGCTGCGAGTAGTGCAGCCGAAACTGCAGGCAATCCCCGGAGTCGCCAAGGCCCGGCTGTTCGGCAGCGGGTCTTTCGCGATGCGCATCTGGCTCGACCCCGATCGTATGACTGCCCTCAATGTGTCCGCGCTCGACGTCGCAGACGTACTCCGCGCGAATAACTTTCTCGCAGCCGTGGGCCAGACCAGGGGGACCTATGTACTGACTAACATGTCGGCGACGACGGATATCGCGACCGAGAGTGATTTTCGCCGCCTCATCGTCCGCAAGGATGAAGAGACGCTGATCTATCTTGAAGACGTTGCCCGTATCGAATTGGGATCTGAGAGCTACGATTCGATCAGCTGGTTCAACGGTATTCCCGGCACGGTTCTCGCTATCGAGCCCGCCCCGGGTTCGAATCCGCTGACGGTCGCGCGTCGCGTTCGCAACGAAATGGAAGACGTCAAGGCACAGTTGCCCGCCGTGCTCACTGCGGATGTGGCCTACGATGCCAGCGTTTATATCGACGATTCGATTAAAGAGGTGTTCAAGACCCTCTTCGAAGCCTTGTTTATCGTGCTTGTCGTAATTTACCTGTCGCTTGGTTCCGTTCGCGCCGCTATCGTACCGGCGGTGGCCGTGCCTTTGTCCCTGGTCGGCGGCGTGTTCCTGATGCTGTTGATGGGGTTTTCGATCAATCTGCTCACGTTGCTTGCCCTGGTGCTCTCAATCGGCCTCGTGGTTGATGACGCCATAATTGTCGTTGAAAACGTCCATCGGCATGTGGCAATGGGCAAGTCCCGCTTCCAGGCGGCCATCGATGGCGCGCGCGAAATCGGTATGCCGATTATAGCCATGACAACGACCTTGGTTGCCGTCTATGCACCTATCGCATTTATGGAAGGGTTGGTCGGCACGTTGTTTACGGAGTTTGCATTTGCACTTGCCGGCGCCGTGCTGGTGTCCGGCATCGTCGCTTTGACATTGTCACCAATGTTGTCCGGCAAGGTGTTGCATCGCAAAGACGAGCCAGGTCGGTTCGAGACCGCCGTGGAACACTTTTTCCAGAGGCTTGCCAACGCCTACCAGCGCAGGCTGAGCGACACTTTGAATTTTCTTCCGGTGACAATGGTTTTCGCGGGCGTCGTACTAGTCAGCATTTATTTCATGTTCGTCAGCACGCCCAGCGAGCTGGCACCCGTCGAGGACCAGAGCATCCTGTTCATGTCGGGCCGCATGCCGCAGACCGCGACGATCGAATACAACGAGATCTATACCAGGGAACTGGTCAAGGCGCTGGACACTCTGCCCGAGGAGCATAGGACTTTCCTGTTTATGGGAAGGGCGGGCCCCAACACCGTATTCGGCGGTTTCAAAATGCTGCCACCCTCGCAGCGTGATCGCTTCATCCTGGAGGTGCTGCCCGACCTGCAGATGGCAGTGGATGGCATCGCCGGCATGCAGATTGCGGCTTTTCCGCGGCCTAGCCTGCCGGGCAACCGGGGCGGGTTGCCTGTGCAATTCGTGATTCAATCGAACGCAGACTTCGGTGCCCTGGACCGTGTTGCCGGAGAACTCATCGGTACCGCGATGCAAAGTGGCCAATTCGGCTTCTTGCAAAAGAGCATCGAATTTTCGCGCCCGCGGACGACGTTGGTTGTCGATCGCGATCGCGCGGGAGACCTCGGCATATCGATGGCGGAGATTGGGCGGACCCTCTCAACCATGCTCGGTGAGGGCTACGTCAATCGATTCAACCTCGAAGGACGCAGCTACAAGGTCATTCCGCAGCTCGATCGCGACTTCAGGCTCACCAGCGGCGCGCTCATGGATTACTATTTGCCGACTGCGGCAGGCGGGCAAATTCCCTTGTCGGCGCTGGTTACGCTGGAACGGTCCGTGGAGCCGAGCCAACGCACGCAGTTCCAGCAACTGAACGCGGTCACCGTGCAGGGCACGATGGCGCCGGGGGTTTCCCTGGGTCAGGGGCTCGACTATCTGGATAAGCAGGCAGCGGTGCTTTTTCCGAGTGGCTTCACCGTCGATTACGACGGCGAGTCGCGCCAGTACGCCGAGCAGGGCAGTGCGCTGTTGGTCACCTTCTTCCTCGCGTTGATCATTATCTACCTGGTGCTGGCGGCGCAGTTCGAGAGCTGGCGGGACCCGATTATAATTCTTGTCTCGGTGCCGATGTCGATCGCCGGAGCGCTGATCTTTATGACGCTGGGGCTGGCGACCGTGAATATCTACACGCAGGTTGGTCTGATTACGCTGATCGGGCTGATTTCCAAGAACGGAATCCTGATAGTGGAGTTTGCAAACCAGCTGCGTGAGCGGGATGGACTCGGGCGACGGGAGGCGATCGAGAAAGCAGCCGCGATCCGCCTGCGACCCATACTCATGACGACTGTCGCGATGATTGTCGCGATGGTTCCGCTGCTGCTGGCCAGCGGACCGGGTGCTGTTAGTCGTTTCGACATCGGCCTCGTGATTGCGACCGGACTGGGCGTCGGCACTCTTTTCACGTTGTTTGTCGTTCCGGCCGTGTACGTAACGCTCTCGTCGGAACACAGGGAGCGGGCCAAGGGAGTCGAGCCCTCGCACAAACCGGTCTGAAGGCTGCCCTAAGCCGCTGAATAAGATGGCAATGCGGCACATTGACGGTCGACCTTCGGCGCCGGTCGCAGATTATCGAACCACGGACACGCGGATTTTCAGTGAACAGTTTTCATAGCCCGGCGTAACCTGGGACAACTCAGAAGCGCGATTTGCGGCAGAAACATACTTGCGTGATTCGCTCGCTAGGCGAAAAAGCAATTAGATTTGCACCCGTTTGGAAACGAACCCCCTGACCCGAGCCCGATACTTTTTGCCCTTGATTGGTCGGTTCGCCAGCTGCCGCAATGCTTTTTTTGCATCAGCGTTGCGAACGGCAACGTAACTGCAGGTATCGAATAAATCGATCGAGCCCACACTGTCGCCCGGGACGCCTCCGTCCGCGGTAAGCGCGCCAAGCAAATCGCCGGGGCGCAATTTATTCTTTCGGCCACCATTGATATGGAGGGTCGTCATTGCCGGGCTCAAAGTATCCGCTGAACGTTTTGTGTCCGGGATTCCACATTTCTTCGGAAAAGCATCGGGCAGCAATTCTTCGATATCCTGCCACCGCCATTCCTCGCGCTCCTCCACCAAGCTAACCGCCACACCCTGTTTCCCCGCCCTACCCGTTCGACCAATACGGTGAACATAAATTTCCGCCTGCTTGGGTAGTTCGTAGTTGAATACTGCGTCCAGATCCTTCACGTCCAAACCGCGCGCTGCGACGTCGGTTGCAATGAGAACAACCGCGCTTCTGTTCGCGAATCGCACTAGAACTTCAGTGCGCTCGCTTTGGGCGAGATCGCCATGCAAGGCGACGGTAACAATATTCTGCGATACCAGGTAGTTGGCAACTTCTGCACAGTCGACCCTGGTATTGCAGAAGACGAGATTGAGCTCTCCGCCCCATGCGCGCAATGCACGAACCAGTTCGGGATTTCGGTTCTCCCTTGTCACGCTGCACCAGGTTTGCACGATTTGCGCGGGTTGTTCGTCGTCGGTGACATCGACTATTACAGGATTTCGTTGGACGCGCTTGCTGACTGCCGCAATGCTTTCCGGGTAGGTGGCACTGAACAAAAGCGTTTGTCGAT
>WTCH01000027.1 GCA_013138675.1 Woeseiaceae bacterium
AGTGCGCAGCGACACTCGCCGTCATTCGGCGTGAGACAAATACGTGGCGCTGGCCTGTGTTCGCGTGGGTGTATATGACGACGATTGGCTACGTCGGCGCGTTGCTCATATTCCAGCTTCTGTAGGGTGGTCTCGGCACCGAGGCTGCGTTTCAGTCGAGCATGAAACAAGCAAGGTCATCTGCAACCAGCAGCTCGCCCTCGTAACCCTCACGAACAATCTGCACGTTCTCGTCGAAGCTCCTCAGGCTGCGCGCCATGAAGTGGCTGAGCAACAGTCGATCTGCACTGGCCGCCGCCGCAATCGCGGCGATGCGACTGGGTACAGCATGCAATTGCTTCGCAGCATCACCCGAGTCTTCGGGGATCGGCATGTGCATAACCAGTATTGATGCATCCTTCGCGAATCTCGCGAACTCCGGGTCACTGCCATTCTGGTCGCTTGAGAATACGATCGACTTGTCTCGTACCTCGACACGGAAAGCGGTCGCCGGCACGATGCCGTGCGGTACGTGTTGCGCGAAGATCGATATCAAGTCCTGAGTGGCTAACAGGTCAGACTTGGCATTCGTATCTTCGGCAATTTCAATCGCATCGAGTTTTGGCAGGTTACCGCTGCCATCGAGATAACCGGCAAGGTACTTGAACGCGCCGTCTGTAGCGTTCAGATTAGCCTGCAGGAAATCGTCAAGCCCGGGAAAGCGGTTGCTGCCACTTGGACCCGCAACGGTGAGTGGCCGTTGGCGGCCGGCAAAGTTGCCCGATTTCAGGAGCGCAACAAAGTCAGCCGAATGATCGGCATGAAAATGACTGATTCCTACGAATTCGAGGTCATTGAAGTTTGCATGAGCCTCTCCAAAGCGGAGGAAACCGCCGCCGCCAGCATCGATGAGCACGCGGGACTTGCCGTCAACCCAGACAATGTAGGAAGACGACGCACGGGCATCATCTGCGATGGGGCCTCCAGAGCCGAGAACCTGCAACGCCACGCCCTCTGACGGTGGGCAAGACGGAGCTTGCTCGGCGCAGGCCTGGCCAGTAAATAGCGCGCAAACGCCGATGAGCATTGGGATTGGTGTCTTCATGTTCCGCATTATACAAGGAGTGTCGGCAAGGCCGGGCGATGGCATACTTCGGGGGTGCCAGAACAATTACTCGTCATTGCCTGCGGTGCGCTGGCCCGGGAGATTACCGAGCTGAAGAATTCGCAGGGTTGGGATCATATGCACCTGGCATGTATCGATGCGTGGTTGCACAATCGGCCGGAGAAAATACCGGACAGGCTGCGTAGCAAAATTCGAAAATACAAAGAGGACTACGCGCACATTTTCGTTGCCTACGCCGATTGCGGGACCGGGGGTGGAATCGACAAAGTGCTCGCCGAGGAGGGCATTGAGCGACTACCGGGGGCGCACTGCTACGAGTTCTTTGCAGGCGCAGCAAAATTTGCAGCACTGGCCGAGGCAGAGCCGGGCACGTTTTACCTGACTGACTTCCTGGCAGAACACTTCGAGCGCTTTGTCATCAAGCCACTGAAGCTCGACTCACACCCGGAGTTACGCGACTCGTATTTCGGCAACTATCGCCGCCTTGTTTTCCTGTCGCAGACGCCAAATGAGAAGCTGCTGGATGCGGCACGGGCCGCGGCACAGCAGTTGGATCTCGAGTTTGAGCATGTTCATTGTGGATTTGGGGAACTTGAAAATTCGCTACACGATTTAATCAAGAGCAAGACGGATGAATAGTCACGTATGTCACTACACGATTTAATCAAGAGCAAGACGGATGGTTAAGCTGATTTTAATATCTTGGAAAGACATACCTGCACAGGTCATCGTGCAGCGCGGACGTACGCGGGAGAAAGCCGTGTTGAGTCAGCGTTTCCACGAGGCTATCGACCGTGCGGCGATGCGTGCCGGAAAAGGCAGTAGCGACGCATACATCGCGGAATGGAAGCGTGATGCATCGCAATTGGAAACGGATGACGATTTGAAGGACATCGCTGCGAACGAGATCAGCCGCCTCGAGGCCGAGTATTCGGATGAGCGTCTGCTACAGTTGATCCGCAATCATGGAGCAAGTAAAGATGACTGAAACAGTTGTCAGTTCGGCCAGCAAAGAGGTTCGTATCGGCTTCGACCGGCCGTTCGTCATCATTGGCGAACGTATTAATCCCACGGGCCGCAAGATTCTCGCCGAAGAAATGAAAAACGGTGATTACAGTCGAGTCGTCGCCGATGCGCTTGCCCAGGTCGAAGCTGGCGCTCACATGCTTGATGTGAATGCCGGCATTCCGCTTGCTGACGAGCCTGCGATCCTGGCCGAGGCTGTCAAACTCGTGCAGTCAGTGACTGACGTTCCGCTGTCCATCGATTCATCGATCGTCGCCGCACTCGAATCCGGATTGTCCGTGTACGAAGGCAAGGCTCTAGTGAACTCTGTGACGGGAGAAGAAGAGCGCCTCGAAATCGTCTTGCCACTCGTCAAGAAATACGGTGCCGCGGTCGTCGCAATTTCCAACGATGAGACCGGTATATCTGAAGATCCCGACGTGCGTTTCAATGTTGCAAAGATGATTGTTGAGCGTGCCGCCGATTACGGAATCCCGCGTGAAGACGTCGTTGTTGATCCACTCGTCATGCCAATCGGGGCGATCAATTCGGCAGGCAAGCAGGTGATGCACATCGTTCGGCGCCTTCGTGAGGAACTCAAGGTGAACACGACTTGCGGTGCGTCCAACGTCAGCTTCGGACTGCCTAACCGCAATGGCATCAACAGCGCGTTCCTGACGATGGCGATCTCGGCAGGCCTGACATCGGCCATAACAAGCCCGCTGCACGCTGAGACGATGCAGGCGGTGCTGGGTGCCAATGTCATGATGGGCAACGATCCGGATTGCCGGCAGTGGATTGCGAAGTATCGCGAGCCGAGCGCTGACGGCGAAACACGTGGCCGTGGCGGTCGCCGCCGCCGTCGCCGCGGATAAAATGGCATCGAAAGAAGCACGGGTCGTATTTACCCCGTCGGGGAAGCGGGGCAGTTTTCCGCTCGGCACTCCTGTACTCGATGCGGCACGCAGTCTCGGCGTTGATGTCGACTCGGTCTGCGGTGGTCGTGGGCTCTGTGGCCGTTGCCAGGTCACTTGTGCTGAAGGCGAATTCAGTAAACACGCAATTCACTCGCTGGCGGATAACCTCACGCCGATCGGTGACGTGGAAACCCGCTACAGCCAGCGCCGCAAACTCAAACCCCTGGCAGAAGGGCGCCGGCTGAGTTGCCAGGCGCAGATCCAGGGCGACCTCGTTATCGATGTCCCGCCCGAGAGCCAGGTGCATCGGCAGGTCGTGCGTAAAGACGCAGAGCACCGGGATA